>NZ_RZRA01000753.1:0-2898 GCF_003998945.1 Mesorhizobium sp. M7A.F.Ca.CA.003.01.2.1
CCTGCGGGCCGATTTACGCATCGCTCTGATGGATTCTATCATTTGCCTCGGCACCTTGCGCGGCGGCTGGCTAGATGTTTTCCGGCAGATAGATGTCGAAGGGCAGAAAGGTCTGGCCCGGAGCGTTGGCGGCGCCGGTTTCGATGGCATGCGCCATCAGGTCGACGAGCTCACGGCATAAAGCGGCGAGCGGGGTCGAGATCACCATGGTGAGGATGTTGTCGGCGAGCGCCGCGCGCGACTCGGCGTTGATCTCGTTGCAGACGACCACCGGCATGGTCGCGGGCTTCGCTGCCCGCAGCGCCGAGACCGCGCCTTCCATGCCACCGCCGGCGACGTAGCAGCCGGCAAGATCCGGATAGCGCGCCAGAAGATCGATCATCGCGTCATGGGTCACCTGGTTGGCTTCCAGATTGACCAGCGTTTCAAGCACGCTGAACTCCGGCGCATGCTCGCGGAAGAAGGAGCGAAAGCCGATCTCGCGCAGCTCATGGCCGTGGAAGCGGTGGCTGCCGACGAAGAGGGCGACCTTGCCGGGCCGCTTGGCTGCCTTGGAGATCATCCATGCGGCGGTGCGCCCGACCTTGCGGTTGTCGAGGCCGATATAGCCCTCCCGGATGCCGGCGGCAAAATCGGACAGCACCGAAAAGACCGGCTGCCCTCTCGCCTTCAAGGTTTCCACGACCGCTGTCAGGGTCGGATGGTCCGGACCGACCACGGCGATGGCCCTCGATTTCGCCGCCAGCCTGCGCATCTGGGAGGCGATCTCGTCGGGAGCCAGGGAGCTGGCGAAATCGATGCTCGCAACGCCGCGGAAGCGCTGCGATTGAGAGATGGCCAGTTCGAGTTCCCGCGCGAAGTCACCGTAGAAGGCATCGTTGCCCCGCAGCAGCAGGAAGCCCAGGCGGTACTCCGGCAACTCCTGGCGCATGCGCTGCTTGATAAGGCCGGCGGCGTGGTAGCCGATGTCGGTAGCGGTCTCGTAGACGCGGCGCGCTGTCTCTTCGCGCACCGGCAGCCGGTTGTTCAGCACGCGGTCGACGGTGGCGACACTGACGCCCGAGATGCGCGCCAGATCGGATATTGTCGGCCGCTTCACCATGCTTGCCTCGTCGGGTTTGCTCGAGCCCTTCGTACATCATCCTGATGGGAAATGATAGAAACTATCTTTATGATGTTGAGTCTATCATCAGTCGGCGTTACTTTGACGCCCGAAGCCAAGGGATTTCATGGCATTCGCTCTGGCGGATGCCTTTGCCGAGGGAGGCAATCATGTCCACTGCGCCGTCCCGGCGTGACTACAGCCTGATCGGCCGCGACGCCAAGCTCGCCGTCGAGACCGGCCTGTCGGCGGCCGAGTGGTATCACACCGACATACCGCGCAAGCAGATGAAGGAGCTGATGCAGCGCTCCGACGGGCCGGCGATCCGCGATACGGCGATCTGGTTCGCCGCCCTGACCGTCAGTGGCGCCGGCGGCGCCTGGCTCTGGGGCACATGGTGGTGCGTGCCGTTCTTCTTCGTCTATGGCGTGCTCTACGGCTCCTCGACGGATTCACGCTGGCACGAATGCGGTCACGGCACCGCCTTCCGCACGCAATGGATGAACGATGCGGTCTATCAGATCGCCTGCTTCATGATCATGCGCAATCCGGTGACCTGGCGCTGGAGCCACACGCGCCACCACACCGACACCATCATCGTCGGCCGCGACCCGGAAATCTCGGTGATGCGGCCGCCGGATCTGGTTCGCGCCATGCTGGGCTTCGTCGGCGTGCTCGACGCCTGGCATGCGATGAGCGATATGCTGCGCAACGCCGCCGGCACCGTCAGCGCCGCCGAAAAGACCTTCATTCCAGAACAGGAACAGCCCAAGGCGATCCGCGTCGCCCGCATCTGGACGGCGATCTATGCCGCCACCGTCGGGCTGGCGCTCTACACCGGTTCGTTCCTGCCGCTGATGCTGGTCGGCCTGCCCAGGCTCTACGGCGCCTGGCACCATGTCATGGTCGGGCTGCTGCAGCATGGCGGCCTGGCCGACAATGTCACCGACCACAGGCTGAACAGCCGCACCGTCTACATGAACCCGATCAGCCGCTTCATCTACTGGAACATGAACTACCATGTCGAGCATCACATGTTTCCGATGGTGCCCTATCATGCGCTGCCGAGGCTGCACGAACTGATCAAGCACGATCTGCCGGAAGCGACACCGTCGATCCTGGCCGGCTACCGCGAGATGATCCCGGTCTTCCTGCGCCAGCTGCGCAACGAGGACTATTTCCTCAAGCGCGAGCTGCCGCCGACCGCACGGCCATATCGCGAGGAATTCCACAACGACACTATCGCCGCCGCGGCGGAATGATCGTGCTTCCATCCGATCCAGACTGTTTATTTAACGCAATTCCGGACGGAAAACCGCTGCGCACTTTTTTGCTTTTGGGAGGACTTGAATGAGCGACTGGGTCGAGGCCTGCGCCACCGGCGACATAGACGAGGAGGATGTGATGCGCTTCGACCATGGCGGCCGCACCTTCGCCATCTATCGCAGCCCCGACGACGAGTTCTTCGCCACCGACGGCCTTTGTACGCATGAAAAGGTGCACCTGGCCGACGGGCTGGTGATGGATGACATCATCGAATGCCCCAAGCACAATGGCCGCTTCAACTACAAGACGGGTGACGCCCGCGGCGCCCCGGTCTGCGTCAACCTGAAAACCTATCCGGTCAAGGTCGATGCCGGCAAAGTCCTGATCCAGATCGGATGACCGATATGGCGGGGGGGATGCTCATCATCGGCGCCGGCGAATGCGGCGGGCGGGCGGCATTGGCGCTGCGCGACCTCGATTATCAGGGGCCGGTGACGCTGGTCGGCGACGAGCCGCATCTGCCCTATGAG
>NZ_RZRA01000754.1:0-2891 GCF_003998945.1 Mesorhizobium sp. M7A.F.Ca.CA.003.01.2.1
CGCGGAACGAGCCGCGGACAAAGTTGATGTCCTGCCGCTTGTACTGCTGGGCGACGAGATCGGCGAGCAGCGCGCGCTGGTCGAGCCGGTCGCCGATCTGCATCTGGAAGGTCATCGCCGTATAGGTTTCGACCGAGCCGATACCGTAGATGCAGGACACCGAGGCGACGATGATGACGTCGTCGCGCTCAAGCAGCGAACGCGTCGCCGAGTGGCGCATGCGGTCGATCTGCTCGTTGATCGAGGATTCCTTCTCGATGAAAGTGTCGGTGCGCGGGACGTAGGCTTCCGGCTGGTAATAATCGTAGTAGGAGACGAAATACTCAACGGCGTTTTCCGGGAAGAATTTCTTGAACTCGGAATAGAGCTGCGCGGCAAGCGTCTTGTTCGGCGCCAGGATCAAGGCAGGGCGCTGCGTCTCCTCGATCACCTTGGCCATGGTGAAGGTTTTTCCTGAGCCGGTGACGCCGAGCAGCACCTGGGTGCGGTCGTGGTTATCGACGCCTTCGACCAGATCCTTGATCGCGGTCGGCTGGTCGCCGGCCGGCTCGAACTCCGACACCATCTTGATGGCGATGCCGCCTTCGGATTTTTCGGGGCGGGCAGGGCGGTGCGGCGTCCACAGCACGCCGTCCTTGTGCAGCGGATTGCCGGATTCGATCAGCGCCGACAGTGCCGCCACCGTCGCGGTGACGCTGCCCGAGGCCATGGTCTCGGCGTCCTCCAGCGAGATGTCGAGGCCGGCGACCGGATTGAGGCCGGCTGCCGTGCGCTCCCTGGCTGACGCCGCGCCACCCATCGAGGTGCCGCGCGAACTGCGCCCCGGCGAGCTTGAGCGCTCGGGTATCTTCTTCGACGGCTTCGGCGATTTGCCGCCGTCACCCTTGGCGACAAGACGTCCTTCGTTTTCGGCTTCCTGCTCGATCTGCTCGGCCCAATCCGCGATCGAACCGGTCAGCGGCGTGCCAGAGAGCTCCGGCTGCGGCATCTCGGCGAAGCCGCCTTTGTGCAGCGGCTCGGAGGCGTCGAGGAAATCGGTCAGCGGGCTGCGCCGCTTCGGCGCGGCGCGGTCGTCATTCGCCGTCGGCGGCGTTTTCTGATCGGGAGATTTGGCCATGTCCCGAATATGGGATTTCCTGGCCAAAATGGAAAGAGCGCGGTGGGGAGAGGCGTGCCGGACAGCGCTGCTCCTGACAGCAGGCTGTCAGGAGCAGCGGGAAGGCGCCCGAAAGCTCTTGTCGTTACACGCCCCTGGCGGCTGATGCGACCTGCGTCGCCGACCCGTTCAGGCGCGGCACCACGACGAGGCGTTTGATTTTGCCCTTCTTGAAAGCGGCGAGGAAGCGCGCATAGTCCTTGAAGGCGACGCAGCCGCTCGACTGGGCGTAGCGGCCCCGGAGCAGGTAGGTATGGGCCAGCAGGCCGTTGCGATTGTATTTGTTGCGGCCATCGACCGGTGTCAGGCGCAAGGCCTCCACTCCGTGGAAGCGCGACTCGCGCATCGACAGATTGTAGGTGTTGGGCGGCGTCGGTCCGCGATTCTTCTGGTCGGCATAACGCGGCTGGTCCGCCATGGCGCCGATGCCTGAATGCGCCTCGAGCCTCGAGCCGTCAGGCATGTAGACGGTCGCGCTGCTGATGTCGTACACGGCGACGCCATTGCCGGCTCCGCTCCTGGCGGCTGGCGAGTTGAAGAGGTTCCTGAACGCCTTGCCAAGGCCGCCCGACGGGGTGTCGGGCTTGGCATAGGCCAGCACATCGCCGCCATCGGCCGGCCGGCCTTGCCGCGTCGGTTTTGCCGGCTGGGCCTGCTGGACCGTCTCGCGTGCCGGCTTCGGCTGCTGAACGGATTTCGGCTGCTGGACGGACTTAGGCTCCTGCTGGACCACTTTGGGCTGCGGCGCGTCGAATTGCGGACGCCGGGTCGGCAACGGCACGTCGTCGGTCAGAGCGTCCGGCAGCGCGGCGGCATCGCCGGGTTGATCCTGCTGGGTTTCGACGGGTGAAACCACGACATCGGCTGACGATTCCTCGATCGGCAGCGGTGAGGCGAACGCCTCGTCGTCGGCCGGCAGGGACTGCACCAGAGCAAGCGCCAACTGCGAATTGTCTGGCGTACCGGATTGGGCAAAACCCATCGGCGGCGGTGCGGTCTGCACGACCACCGAGTCGGTATCCAGCCGGGCGAAACGTTCGGCCGCCGGAACTGGCATGTTATCGGACAGGCTGGCTGTGACCTGGACGGAGGGCACCAACGACGCCTCGGCAATTCGCGGTGCGACGGTGGAGATCACCGGGCGGGTGTTGGCACTGGCGGCAGGCTTTCCGGCGTCGGCAAAGGCAGCGGCCAGCTTCATCGGCGAAAGCGACGCTTCCATGCGTTCGAAGCGCTCCTGCGCCTTCGACTTCACGGCGGCGGGCATCGGCTTTGCCTGCGCTACAAGGCGTTCGGATTTTTCCGCCCGCGCGCTTACCCTGGCCAGCTTGAAACAGCTGGCGCCGCACTGCACCGAATGATCATGCAGGGCCTGAGTGCCGCCATTGGCGTTGGCCAGCACGAAGGGTGCTTTCAAAAAGTGCTGTTTCAGCGGATCGGCAAGTGCGAGCGATCCCGGTGTCGACAGTGTCTGGGGCAGGCCAACCGAAGTTGCCGATAGAGAGGCGCCGACGGAACTGAGGCCAGCCATGGTGCCGATCAACCAAAGGCCGATGGCGGTGCTGACGCAAGGCAGCGCGACCCAGCGGGCCACCCGGCCAGCGTTGAAGGAAGGGGAACGTGGAGCATCGACGAACTCGCCGCCCTCACGCTGTCCCCGGTTTTTTTTGTGTGTACTCAACAACGCCATGCAACCAATCTCGCTTCAATCGGTTTCCCCGTACGTGGCCTTGAG
>NZ_RZRA01000755.1:0-2890 GCF_003998945.1 Mesorhizobium sp. M7A.F.Ca.CA.003.01.2.1
GGCCTGCAGCGCGTGGAAGGGCGAGCGTGGATCGCTGATGGCGAGGCCCACCAACTGGTCGAGGGCCGAGGTTGCCGCCTTGTAGACCGCACCCGTCATCACGCCGGCCAGCCGCGAACCGCCGGTGACGCCGGCGCGCGGAAAGCGGGAGTCACCGAGCTTCACCACCACGTCGTCAGCTCGCACGCCGAGCGTTTCGGCGGCGGTCTGCGCCAGGATGGTGTAGGTGCCCTGGCCCATGTCGATCGAGGAGCTTTCGACCTCGACCGAACCATCGGCCAGGATGCGCACGAGCGCCTCGCCATAGGCGCGTCGCACCGGATAGGTGCCGGCGGCGACGCCCCAGCCGATCAACTGGTTGCCGTCGCGCATCGAGCGCGGTTCGGGTGTGCGCCTGGACCAGCCGAAGCGTTCGGCGCCTGCAGCAAAAGCCTCGCGCAACTGCCTGGTCGACCAGGCTTTTTTGGCATGTGGATCCTGCTCGGCATAGTTTCGGAGCCGGATCTCCAGCGGATCGATGCCGACCTCGTAGGCAAGCTCGTCGATGGCGCTTTCGATGCCGAAGGCTGAGGGGTTTTCGCCCGGCGCGCGCATGGCGCCCGGCACCACCGAATTGACCCGTACGACATTCTGCTTCGAGGAGAAATTCGGCGTTGTGTACATGATCGAGGTGACCGATCCGAGCGGCTCGACCCACATGCCGTCGATGGATGTTTCATTGACGCCGCGATGCACGATCGACTGGATCTTTCCCTGCACGTCGGCGCCGATCGTCACCGTCTGGCGCGTCGCCGCGCGGCCGCCATAGCCGGTAAAAGTCTGCGGCCGGGTCATCACCAGCCGCACCGGCCGGCCGAGCATTTTGGCCGCACAGGCGGCCACCGCGCCATGGCTGAGCGCCAGCGCCTTGGAGCCGAAGCCGCCGCCAATATAGGGCGACACCAGCCGCACGTTCTCGAACGGCACACCGAACCATTCGGCATAGGTGCGCGCCATGCCGTCCAGCCATTGGCTCGGCTCCCACACGGTGAGGTGGTCGCCCTCCCAGCGGGCGATCAGGCCATGCGGCTCCATCGGCGCCTGGTACTCGCGCGGCGTGTTGTAGGCGGCGCAGATGCGGACCGGCGCCGAGGCGAACGCACCTTGCGCGTCGCCCCATTCCTTGGTCATGGCATCGATCGCGATGCCATCGCCGGCTTTGGCGTCGCTGAGGTCGACGATGGCAGGCGTTTCCTCATAGCTGACCTTGACCAGTGCCGCCGCCGCGACCGCCCGCTCGAAGGTCTCGGCGACCACGGCGGCGACATGCTGACCCGAAAAGGTGATGTCGCGCGCGAGCGGGCAATACGGCTTGTCGGGCGGCGGCGTGCCGAACCAGTCCGCCGCGGTCCTCAGGCTGATGATGGTGTCCGGCGTCAGCACCTGCAGCACGCCGGGCGCCACCTCGGCGGCAGTGGTGTCGATCGCGCGCACCTTGCCCGATGCAATCGTGCTCTCGACCAGGACGGCGTAGGCGAGGCCTTCGAGCTGCTGCTCGACGGCGTATTTCGCCGCACCGGTGATCTTGGCCGGGCCGTCGATGCGCGACAGCCGGCCGCCGACGGCTTCGGCAAAAGCGCCGTCGGACGCATCCCCATGCCTGATGTTGTGAACGGTCATGCCGTCTCTCCCAATTTGCGGATGGCGCGGGCGACGACGCGCGGCGCCAGTTCGACCTTGTAGTGGTTGGCGCCATGGTCGACAGAGCCTTCGACGGCGAGCAGGCTGGCGGCGCGCACAGTGTCCGGCTCCAGCACCTTGCCCTTCAGCGCGTTTTCCACGGCCCGCGCACGCCACGGCTTGGTCGCGACGCCGCCAAGCGCGACGCGCAAATCGCGGATCGTTCGGCCGTCAGGTTCGAACTCAATGCCGACCGCCGCGCTCGCGGCGGCAAACTCATAGGATTGCCGGTCGCGGATCTTGAGATAAGTCGAACGCCGGGCAGGGGCCGAGCCGGGGATCTCGATCGCGGTGATCATCTCGCCCGGTTCGATCGCGTGTTCCCGATCCGGCGTGGTGCCGGGCAGCAGGAAAAAGTCGTCGACCGGGATGTGGCGCTCGCCCAGATGCACGATCGCATCGAAGGCGACCAGCGCCACGGCGAGGTCGCCCGGATACATGGCGATGCACGCGTCGCTGATGCCAAGCACCGCATGGCCACGGGTAACGCCGCCGATCGCCGAACAGCCAGAGCCGGGCTCACGCTTGTTGCAGGCTGGGAAATTCGCGGGATCGCGGAAATAAGGGCAGCGCGTGCGCTGCATCAGATTGCCGCCGATGGTCGCCATGTTGCGGATCTGCGCGGAAGCCGCCTGCCACAGGGCTTCGGAAATGGCGGGGAAGCTACTCTTGATGTCGGCATGGTCGGCGACATGGCTCATCCTGGCCAGTGCGCCGATGGTGACGCCGCGCTCGTTCACCTCGATCCTGCCCAACCCCTTGAGATGGGTGATGTCGACCAGCGTCTCGGGCTCGGCGACGCCGCATTTGGCGAGGTCGATCAGCGTGGTGCCGCCGGCCAAGAGCATGGCGCCGGGCAGGGCGGCCGCCTGGCGTGCCGCATCGAGCGAATTGGCGCGCACATACGAAAAATCCCTCATGATGCGGCCTCCAATGCTGCCTGGCGGACAGCGGCGACGATGTGCGGATAGGCGCCGCAGCGGCAGAGGTTGCCGGCCATATACTCGCGGATTTCTTCGTCGGAGCCGGCATGGCCTTCGCGGATGCAGGCGACCGCCGACATGATCTGGCCCGGCGTACAATAGCCGCACTGGAAGGCGTCCTGTTCGAGGAAGGCAGCCTGCACGGGATGCATTTCGCCCTCCCGTGCAAGCCCCTCTATGGTGGTGAC
>NZ_RZRA01000756.1:0-2887 GCF_003998945.1 Mesorhizobium sp. M7A.F.Ca.CA.003.01.2.1
CACCTACAGCGATCAAATCCGCGCCTTTCTGGCGTCAAACTTCTACGTAGCCGACCCGCGTGCGCTGGAAGTTGAAACGTCGTTGCTCGATCAGGGCATCATAGACTCGACTGGAGTGCTTGAAGTTATCGGATTCGTCGAGGAGACATTCGGCATCACTGTCGAGGACAGTGAACTTCTGCCGGAGAATTTCGATTCCATCCAGGGAATTGCACGTTACGTGGTCAGCAAGGAAAACTGATCGCCGGGCTACGGCTTGAGGGCGTCGTCCCAACCGGGCGCGCAAACCCATGGCGCGGCTCACGCTGGCGCTTTGGCCCGTGCACAAACCACCCTGGCTTCACCGGCTTTGTTCGCAACCGTGCGAATGCTCTCATAGGCTTTGGAACGCTCAACCAAACTCATGACCTGCCGGTCCTGGCCAAGCCCGACCTCGAAAAGCAGCATGCCACCTTGCCGCAGATAATGCTGCGCCTCCTTGATCACCCGCATATGAATGCTCAGGCCGTAAGGCCCGGCAGCGAACGCCTCACGGGGTTCAAGTTCCATCAGATGCGCGCGGTCGTTTTCGAGCCGCTTCTCCGAGATGTAAGGCGGGTTGCAGACGACCAGATCGATCGTACCTTCGAGCTCCAGACCCGAGAAGGAATTGAAGAGGTCGCCCTGTAGCACCGAAATACGTCCGGCCAGGCCAAGATGGGCAACGTTCCGGCAGGTGGTTTCGACGCAGCTGTCAGTAAGATCGCTCGCCCAGACGCGCGCGGTGGGGACCTTGTATCCAATGGCGCAGGCGAGATTGCCCGCCCCGCAGCACATGTCCACGACACGCGGTACCGGCCTGTTAAGTTCACGAAGCACATTGAGGGCGGTGCTGCCGAGCAGTTCCGTCTCCGGGCGAGGGACGAGCACGCCGGGCGCGACAACCAACTTCAGCCCCATGAAGTCGGTGCGGCCGGTGCTGTAGGCGCTGGCGACATCTATTTCACCAATCACGGCAAACCCGCTTTCTTGATTTCCCAATGTTGATTTCTCAGGCGCCCGGTCTTCATGCCATGGGCGAGCCATCAGCAACGTCGTTCCCGGCTCGGTTCACGTCCGCGCAACTACTGGATCGCCGCGCTCTGCAGTTCGCTGCTGAACCTCACCTCGATGGTGTCTCCAGGCGCAACCTCGGTGTCCTGGTCGACCGGTCGACCTCTTGACGCGTCGCCGGCCCCGCCGGTTATTGTGATCCGCGCCTGAAAGGTTTCGCCGGCGACGGGCAGTGGAAGCGCGGACGCCCCTGATGGCTGAAGCTTCTGGCTGGCTGCGTGGAGCCTTGCAGTGGTCTCGGCGAGGCGAAGGTCGGTGTCCCTCAATTCGTTCAGAAGGCCGATCCTTCTTTGATTTTCATTGCGTTCCTGCTGCCTGACGGAGTCTTCCTGCTGGCGCCGCGTTCTCATCAGTTCGACTGAGGTCTCGAGCGCCCGGCTCGACGACATCAGCACGGCACGCCTGACGTCGGCGAGCCTGCTGTTGGTCAGGTTGCCCGATTCGAACGATTTGGTGACCCGCGCAAGATCGTCCTCATCCTGTTTCACCGCGGCCGCTTCCGTCTGCTCGCGCTTGAGCAGAACCTCGACCTGAGCCTCGGCATCCTTGGCGGTCTTGTCGAGATAGCTTTGCTCCTGCTGAAAATTGTTCAGCGAAATCTTGAGGCCCTCCGCTTCCGCCTGCGCGACCGCCGATATCAATGCATTCGACAGGGGCGAGCCTTGCGGCGGTTGCATGTCAAATTCTGCCTGGTTCTGAAGTTCGGCGCGGATGCGCGCGCCATGAAAGTAGTCCCTGATGTAGTCCCCCCAGATCGACTCGTAGTCGCGTCGCAGATCAACGGGATCAGGTCCGCTTTGGCTTGCCCGAGACCGCAGGAGACTAAAACCGCCGGCGACGGCAATTGCCTGTCGGACAGTCATGAGTGGCCGGTAAGTCTGCTGCCCTGGTGTCAGCACATCGCCAGTCACATAGATCGGACGGTACTCCGCGATCACGGCCGTGACGTCGCTCGGCTTGATGACGATCATTTGCTCCCGTCCATCAGGTAGGCGCTGATGGACTATCTTGGTTGGCAGCACCGCCTCCATGCGCGTCTGCAATTCTGCCGGCGTCAGCCCGCCAACCGGGATCATCCCGAACTCGGGCAGCGCGATCGAGCCATCCATTTGCACGATCGCGCGTTGCGTTCGCTCCGCTATGGAGGCTATTCCTATCTCCACCGTATCGCCGGGCGACAGCTTATAGGCCACCGGCGCTTCAGCCGCGGCTGCGATATCCAGGGCCAGGCAACCGGCAAGGGCTGCAAAGAAAATTCGGCTAACGAAGGCCATCGATGGCAATCTCCCTTTAATTCAGGCCCGGCTGCTGCGGCCAATCGAGATGGGCGACGAATTCGTAGACCGGCCCACCAGGCACCCCCCAATTGCTCGACCAGATCACTTGCGACCCATCAGGGGAGGGTGAGGCATGTGTCTCGCTCCAATAGTCGAACGGAGCGTTTCGCGTCTGCACGATGCGTCGCACCTCCTGACGACCGTCGACACGCAGCGCGATCACTTCGCGCGTGTATGGCGCCCAGTCCGGGTGGCTCCGAACCTCATCGGGATTGCCCCCGTAACTTATAAACGCCCATTCGGGCCTGTCCAAAGCACGCAGCGACGTATGCTCGGCCTCACCGTACTTCGTGAGCGACGTGACCTTTCCATCGGACAACCGACGCTTGATCACCTGATATTTGTCCGGAGCGGATTTGCTGGTTCCGACGTAAATTTCGCTGCCATCCGCATCGAGAGTCAAATCGCCATGGCCGGGCCGATGATGATCCTTCCACGTTTGGCGCAGGGTCCCGTCG
>NZ_RZRA01000757.1:0-2887 GCF_003998945.1 Mesorhizobium sp. M7A.F.Ca.CA.003.01.2.1
CGTCAGGACGAACCCCAAGGCCGATCGTGTCCAGCGGCGCCCCGATTCCGAGGCAGATCGCGCTATTACCGGTGGGGCCGCATCAACAGGGGCGCCCATGATTGCCGCCAATTTCATCCGCACGGCGCCGGAGCATGTCTATCTCGATGGATTCCAACCGCGGGGACGGACGTCCGATCACCGCCGCTTCACCGGCTCCGCGGTGAAATTCCTGCCCATCGCCAGTTTCAAATAGAGGGCGAAAGCACCGTTCGATCCAGTATCGAAATGTGTTGCGCCATATCGATGGCCGGGGCGGTCACGGGGTTCGCAATGCCGAACCCTTCCGCGCTATAACACTTGGCGAGCAGCGCGCTACTGCAGCGGGCAGTCGGCTCGTTGCTGTCGGCCGCCATCCGTTGCCTTTCGAGCAGATCGCCCCGCGAAATTGCCAGGATCGTGGTGGCGCAAACGTGCACGAGGCACATTTGGCCCGCCGGCCGCAACCGGCGGGACTAAGCCACAGACCGCCCAGCGGGCGAGTTCTGCGACAAGGATCACGCCTGGTGAATCACCAATTCGCTGGTCATGGGAATTCCTCTAAGGGCGCCAAGCACCATGTTGTGCGAGATCGCGCGCTCATGAATTTTCTCCAGATCGGCGCGGGGCGCCGAAGAACACACGGTCGCGCTGAGGTGCAGGGACACGTAGCAATGCCGGGCGTCCACGGGCGCCGTGAGCCCATCAAGTCCGTCGAACTCGCCACGCGGGTCGAACACGCCTTCCGCGATGAAATCGACCGAACGAAGATCGACCCCCGCATGCGCTGCCAGCATCGGATAATCCGAGCCGGCGCACACAGCCGCCGCGGCAAAGATCTGCTCCCAGGGAAAGACGGCGGTCGGCGAATTGTCCTTGAGGCTCGCCGGTCGCTCCAGTAGCGGTGTTGTGTAAGGATCGCCTGATTGCGGGTCGAAGCGGTAGCGGGCACGATAGGTGCCACGCACCGCGTCACCGTGTTTCTTTAGCACGGACACGATATCTTTGACTGTGCTGACGGTTTCTCCGAAGACTACTGGCATCTTTACCTCCCTGTAAAATGAGAATTCCACTCCCTATTCCGGTCCGCGGATGCCGACGATGGTTGCCGCGGCCTGGCCCCAATCCCGACAATGTGCCGACAAGGCTCGCGCTACTTGGCAGGCGCGGCAGCCTGAGCGTCGCCGCCGAGATCCTTCTTGAAGGTCTCAAAGTCGACCTGCATGCCGTTGAAGATCGTGCTCCAGTGCCGTGACAGAGCGGCGATAGCGACGGCCTCTTCGATCTCGTCCTCCGTTGCGCCCGCCTGTTTTGCGCTCTCGGTGTCTTCCCAGATGCAATACTGGCAGGGAATTTGTGCGGAGACGGCGAGCGAGATCAGAGCCTTGACCTTCGGCGGCAGGGCGGTTTCGCTGGAGAACTGCAGAGCCTTCACCTCTGCCCAGGCGCCCGGCAGCGCTGCTTTTGAAACCTGATGGAGAAAGGTCGGCACCGAGCCGAGCGTCCGCTCGACGTCCTTATAGGTGGCGTCGACCTCAGCTTGACCGGCCCAGCCTAAGCCTGATGACAACAATGTGGCGCAGACGACAGTCGATGCGAACGCCGTGTGAAGGAGGCGGCGCGAGCGGCTGGGCCCGAGCTCGCCGTGGTGTGCGATGGAAGCAACATGGGAAACTGCGAAGGCGAACATGATCTCTCTCCTCTTTGGAACCATTTGCGTCCGGGCCAGATGATGCCCGCGTGCTGTAAGGAGTCACGGACGGGAGAAAAAGTTCGATCAGTCGTCGTCGATTCTAGGCGGACGCGGCGAAAGATGAAGATGCAAGCGTCGGGCCTTGCCGTCTCGCTGAAAGATCACCAGGACGACACCCGGCGGGCAGTGGAAAGGGTCTTCCGGCGGATTGACGAATAGTCCCTCGATCACGGTGACCTGGCTGGCGCTGAGAATGCGCTGCGGTTCCAGGCGGACGCCGGCTTCCGTGTCGGCGTCGACTTCCCAGGCAAGGAATGAGCGACCCAGCACTGGTTTGCTCGTCCCGCGGACAAGATGCAGGTCCTCTGCAAAGTGCCCAAGGAAGCGGTCACGCTCGCCATGCTGGTTGAGCCCATTGAAAATTTCGGAGTAGAATCGCTGGCGCTCGCGAGACTGCGAGCGAGCCTCTGTGTCGGCAAGGCCCGCCGTTTCCAGCAGCATCTCGGCAAGCTTGCGTTTGGCTTGCGACAAACGACTGCGAACCGTCCCAATCGGGACACCCAGAATGGCGGCCAGTTCCTCGTAAGACTGATAGCTTCCGAAATAGCGCAACATGGCGGTAGCCTGCAGCGGCTCGGGAAGCTTGCGTAGCGCGTCCCAAACCCATTCGCGAAGCGCGACTTTCTCCAGCCGCTCCTCAATGCTTGCGCGTTCGTCTGGGCGGTCTGGAATGTCGGCGGTCAAGATCTCGCGTCGTCGTCGACGCAATTGTTGCAGGCAACAGCGGTGCAACACAGTGCGAAGCCAGCCACCGACGGCTTGCGGATCCTTGAGTTCGCCGATGCGCCTCAGCGCGATCAGGAAAGTCTCATGCACAGCATCTTCGGCGTCCGACCCATAGCCGAGCATGTTCAGCGCTATCGCATAGAGCCGTGCGCGATGACGTTCCAGCAGCAGGCCGAGGCAACCACAATCGCCGCCCCGAGCGGCAAGGGCCAGTTCGGCATCACTCGGCACGATATGAGTTTCGTAGCCCATGGACTTAAGATGCATCAACTGGCGAAAAAGTTCGAATGCCAGTTCAGCTTCGTCACGATCCGTGTTCGGCGGGCACCAGTTCACCAATGACGCTTTGATGGGGTTTTGGATTGAGGTTATGACCCTCACTTCACGTCC
>NZ_RZRA01000758.1:0-2881 GCF_003998945.1 Mesorhizobium sp. M7A.F.Ca.CA.003.01.2.1
CAGCAGCCCTTCGTCCTCGACCAGATCGAGCCCGTTGGCGAAGGCGAGATTGCGGGCGTCGGCAAGGATGATCTCCTTGCGGCGGTCGGCATCGAGCACGACCTTGGCCGCTTCCAGTTTGGAAACATAGTCGTCGAAGCGGCGCACCATGATCGCATCAGGCGCATGGAAGCGGTGGCCATAGGTGATGTTGCCGGAGCGGATGCCGTCGATCTCGAAATCGACCACGACCGGCTCCTCTGTCTCCGGGCCGAACGTGCACAGGATCGATTGCAGCGGGCGCACCCAGCGCAATGAACCTGGCTTGGCCGAGGCCGGCCCCCAGCGCATCGATTTCGGCCACGGGAAATTGCGGATGATATCAGGCACCAGGTCCGCGATGATCTGTTCGGCCGCCCTGCCCGGCTTCGAAATGTGGGCGACATAAAAATCGCCCTTCTTCGGATCGGAATGGACATGCGCCTCGGCGATCGAGGAAAGTCCGGCCTTGCGCAGGAAGCCCTGGACCGCCTGTTCGGGCGCCGATGTCGAAGGCCCCTTGATCTCTTCGTTTATATCCTTCGAGCGCGCGGTGAGACCCCTGATGTCGAGGGTCAGCCGCCGCGGCGTCCAGTACTCGCGCGCCGCCTCATAGGTCAGCCCCGCCTCGACCAGGCCGTCAGTCAGCATCTTCCTGAGATCGCCAGCCGCCTTGCGCTGCATGCGGGCGGGAATCTCTTCCGAGCGGAGTTCTAGAAGCAGGTCAGGCATGGATGGGGCTCACGCGGCAAAATGGTCCGGGCGGGGGCATAGCAACTCGGCTGGCCGCTGTCACCCTTTCCGCACGGGGATCGCCGATTTGCGCCCGTTTCCAGAAATTTTGGCCATCCTGTCGGGACGAGACCGCGCCACCCGTCCTTGGATCAAAGATTTCCATGAACCGAACGCAGCGCTGAAGCGACCCACGCTCAGGCAGGGAACATTTGGCTCAACGACCATGAAAACGGCATCCAGACTTCTGCAGATCCTCGCACTCGGCGCCTGCTTCACCGCGCAGGCTCACGGTGCCTTCTCGATGCCGGGCGTTCGACAGGCATTGCGCACAATCGACGGTGCCAGCAGCCAGAACATACTGCCGATCAAAGCTTCCTTCGAGATGATGAAGCGGGCCTGAGACTCAGGCCGCCAGGCCACCCGCCTGCGTCTTCAAAAACGCCTCACCGCAGGCCTTCGCCAGATTGCGCACCCGCAGGATGTAGCTCTGCCGTTCGGTGACCGAAATCACGCCGCGCGCGTCAAGCAGGTTGAAGACATGGCTGGCCTTGATGCACTGATCATAGGCCGGGAAAACCATGCGGTGCATCGGCAGATTGTCGTTCGATGCCGGCGCGCCGGCATCGAGCAGCGCCTTGCATTCGGTCTCGGCGTCCTCGAAGTGGCGCAGAAGCATCGCCGTGTTGGCGTGTTCGAAATTGTGGCGCGAATATTCCTGCTCGGCCTGCAGGAAGACATCGCCATAGGTGACCTTGTCGGCGCCTTCCCGGCCGTTGAAATTGAGGTCGTAGACATTGTCGACGCCCTGCACATACATGGCCAGCCGCTCCAGCCCGTAGGTGAGTTCGCCGGCCACCGGTGCGCATTCGATACCGCAGACCTGCTGGAAATAGGTGAACTGCGAGACTTCCATGCCGTCGCACCAGCATTCCCAGCCGAGACCCCAGGCGCCCAGCGTCGGGCTTTCCCAATCATCCTCGACGAAGCGGATGTCGTGCAGCAGCGGATCGACGCCGATCGCCGCCAGCGAGCCGAGATAGAGTTCCTGCAAGTTGGGCGGGTTCGGCTTCAGGATCACCTGGTACTGGTAATAATGCTGCAGCCGGTTCGGGTTCTCGCCATAACGCCCGTCCTTGGGGCGGCGCGAGGGCTGGACATAGGCAGCGTTCCAGCGTTTCGGGCCGAGCGCGCGCAGCGTCGTTGCCGGATGAAAGGTGCCGGCGCCGACTTCCATGTCGTAGGGTTGCAGGATGACGCAGCCATAGGCCGCCCAATAGTTGTGCAAGGTCAGGATCAGCCCCTGGAACGAGCGGCTGGGATGCATATGGGCGGGGATTTCAATTGTCACGGGTGGCCTCGACAGCACAGGCTAGCTTGCCGGCACGTCCTAGAGACACGGCGGCGAAGCGTCAAGCAAAGCACGACGATGCGGTTGCGCCGACATTATGGAGCTGGCCCATTGCCCATCTCTCGGGCCTGCGCTCTGTTCGCCTGTGCAGCAACGACAACAGGTTTCAGCCATGCCCAGCCCGATCGTCATCCGCCCCGTTGCGCGACAGGATTTCGAGCAATGGCTGCCGCTGTGGGACGGCTACAATGCATTTTATGGCCGCTCGGGCGAAACGGCCCTGCCGGGTGAGATTACCCAGATGACATGGTCGCGTTTCTTCGATGCCTATGAGCCGGTCCACGCGCTGGTGGCCGAAAGCGAGGGACGGCTTCTCGGCCTCGTGCATTATCTCTTCCATCGCAGCACCACGGCGATCGCGCCGAATTGCTATCTGCAGGACCTTTTCACCACGCAGGCATCGCGTGGCAAAGGCATCGGACGGGCGCTGATCGAGGGCGTCTACGAGCGTGCCCAGGCGGCCGGCTCAGGCCGGGTATACTGGCTGACGCATGAGACCAATCACACGGCGATGAAGCTTTACGACAAGGTCGCCGAACACTCCGGCTTTGTCGTCTATCGCAAGCTCTTCTGAGGCAGCCAACCGAATACGCGGTTCAAACGAAAACGGGACTTCTGAAAAGAGCCCCGTTTGCGTTGAATTCAAATGGCTTACTTCATCCCTTCGGGGCGGGCACCGGCTCCGGCTTGACCTTCGGGGTCTCCTGCGCCGTGTTGGAT
>NZ_RZRA01000759.1:0-2879 GCF_003998945.1 Mesorhizobium sp. M7A.F.Ca.CA.003.01.2.1
TCAACGAGGTTGTGCCGCATGCCGAGTTGATGCCGGCGGCATTTGATCTGGCCAGGCGTATCCTGCGGCACTCCGATCTGGCGATTGCCGGCATCCTCACGGCAGTGGCGCGCGGCCTCAACCAGAGCATCGCCGAAGGTTTGCTGGTCGAGGCCGAGCAGTTTGCCCGCGTGGCCCCGACCGCTGATCTGCGCGAAGGGCTGAATGCCTGGATTGCACGCCGCGAGCCGGGCTATGACGGCTCGTGGACACATATCGCGCGTCCCGACGAGGCCAGGCGAGCCTGAAGCGGGTCGCTGGAATTCCTCAGGCGACCCGCTTCAGGTCTTTGTTTTTATGCGTGTCGTTCTCCCAAAACCGAGGTTACTTTTGGGCGACATGCACTCGTCGGAGCTGGATCAGGGCGCCACCACCAAACGGCCCTTCATGTTGGGGTGAAAGCGGCAGAAGTAGTCGACCGGTCCCGCCGTCTTCAAAGTCAGGCTTGCGGATTTCTTCGGCGGGATCATCACTTCCCAGCCGCCTTTCACGGTTGCCGTGTGGGCGAACACATCCTTGTTCACCCACTCGATCGTGTCGCCGACCTTTGCCTCGACGGTGGCCGGAGAGAACACCAGCCTGTCGATGGTGACCTGGATGGTTTCGGCTTGCGCCGGCACGATCCCGACGGCGAGCGTCAACGCAATCCACAGATGGTGGTTCTGCATGCTCCCGGTCCTTACTTGAGCATGCCGGCGACGTGTTCGGCGTGCTGCTCATGGCCCTGGAATATCTTCAAGCCGGTTTCCAGCAGGCTTTTCAGCTCGGCATTCTGCGCCGACGGGATCAAAAGGGTTTCGAGCGCGCCGTTGACCTGCTTGTGATAGGCGACCTCATTGTCGACATAGGCCTTGTCGAAGGCAGCGCCGTGGAGTTTGGCGAGCTTGGCCCGCTCCTCCGTCGCAGCTTTGGTCAGCGCCTTGCTGGTGGGGTTGTCTTCCGGGGTGACCTTGAGCTTCTTGACCAGGTCGAGCGCCTGAACATTTACAGCCTCGTGATCGCGGACCATATCCTTGGCGAAATCGACAACCTCCTTGTTCTTCGATTTGTCGATGGCCAGCTTGGCCGCTTCGATGTCGATGACCCCGGCCGTGTAGGCGATATGGGCGATCTGCGGATCGGTCGGCTTGTCGGCGGCTTGTGCGAACGGCGCGGTGCCGAGCAGCAGCAGGGCGGCGAGCGCAGCAGTGTGTCGGATAGACATGGCATCTCCTTCGCCGGGACGCTGAAATCGTCCCGGACAGTGTTTTTCGGTTGACGGTCATTGGATGCTGGTCAGCGGCAAACGTTCCCGCTGAAATGAACTGAAATCCGCTGAGGCTCAGCTTTCCAGCCCGAGCCGTCGCATCACGGCGCTGGTCAGTCGTTCGCAACGCCGGCCGGCGAAGGGGAAGGCGTCGAGCAGCACCGGCCCGATCTGGTCGTCCAGCGCCTTGCGGACAAGGGCGCGGGCGCGGTGCAGCCTTGTCTTGACGGTTTGCGGCCGCACGCCGAGGAGGTCGGCGGTCTCTTCGATGCTCAGCCCCTCGATCACCCGCGCCACGAACACCGTCCGGTAGACGTCGGGAAGGCTGTCGGTGGCCTGTTCGACCAGTTGGAGGATCTGCCGTTGCGCCATTGTCCGTTCCGGATCGTCGCTGGGATTGAGGGGAAACCGGATGATCTCGGCTTGCGGATTTTCCGGCAGCGCCACCGTTTTGCGTCTTTTGCGCAGCCGGCCGAGCGCCTCGTTGATGACGATGCGCGATAGCCATGTGGCGAGCGAGGAGTCGCCGCGAAACGCATCGAGATGGGCGAAGGCCTTGACGTATGCCTCCTGCACGATGTCCTCGGCCTCGCTGTCATTGCGCACGACGCCGCGCGCGATCCGGTAAAGCCGCTGATTGTGTGTCTTGATGATGGTGCGGAAGGCGTCGCCGTCGCGCGCCAGCGCGCGGTGCACAAGCTGCATCTCGCCTGGCACAGCGGAAGGCACGGCCGTCAACACAGCAGGCATGGCAAGTTTCCTCAACCCAATCTCCGAACCAGGATCTCGATTGGGAGATTGGACGCTGTCGCCGGCAAAAGGTTCCCGAAGATTTTCTGCCGGGTCCGGCGGCCGCTACACTACAGTGCGAGCGAAGGCTTGTCAGGCAGCCTGCAGGCGCGCCGTGGCCGCCAACAGATCGGTCTGGGTGATCAGCCCGAGAATCCGCTTGTCGTCGTCGACGATGATGACCGCATGGCTGCGGCCGTCGGTGAGGACGGGCAGCAGACCCATGGCGGCGACGCCGGCGGCGGCTGTTGCCGCGGGCGTTAAGACGGATCCAACCGTCCCCGAGGCCTGGGTGAGTTCGCGCAACCCCACCGTGCCTGCCAGCCTGGCTTCCGCATTGACGACCGGCAAGGTGCGGATGTTGTGGTCAAGCAGCAATTGGCGCGCCGCCTCGGTGGAGGTGTGAGCATCGACCGAGATCACATCGCGCGACATGATGTCCTCGCACAGAAGGGTCTTGTGCGCGCGCACCATCGCCTGCAATTCGACCTGCCGCAGCAGCCGGTCGAGATCGTTGCGATCGATATCGAACGTCTCGTCGAGTGCGCCAAGCGCGGCATCGATGTCTTCCGACCGAAAGCCCACGCGCAGCTGCGCCGGCAGATCGCCGGTGCCGTGGCTGTTTGCCGGCGCCGCAACCGGCACATGCGGATAATTGCGCCGGGCCAGCCTGTGGAAGCCGTAGCCGAGCGCCACCAGCAGGATCGAGTTCAGCGCCACCGGCACGAATGGAAACAGGAAGCCGGCGCTGATCACGGCAGGCCCTCCCAGCACCGCGGTCAGCGCCGGCTTCCTGTTTCCATTC
>NZ_RZRA01000075.1:0-9932 GCF_003998945.1 Mesorhizobium sp. M7A.F.Ca.CA.003.01.2.1
GCCAAGCGTGGAATATGCGGTGATGCCCGTCACATAGACATCCATGCCCTGTCCTTGAAGTTCGGCAGCGGTTTCAATTGCGGACTTCCTGGAGAAATATCCCCGGTAGGGCACGCAGCCGAAAACGGGAAAACACCATGTTCGCGGCGTCAGCGAGAATGCCGGCGCGGCGAAGACGGCCCATGTCACCGAATCCCGGCCGATATCGACATAGCTGCGGTAGCTGCTGTTGTCGGGCAGCGCCAGTTCATCCGTTGCGAACTGTCGTATGGCGCTCGCCGATGCCATTCGAGCGCGCAATGCCTTCGGCGTCGAAGGGTCCTCGATCAGTTTTCCGACATCCTGGCGCGCCGTCATGATCCGCAGATGACCCTGCACGGATTGCGCGTAATAGGAAACACTGGTGCAGCCGGTCGCGCCAGACACCACGATCATAACGGCAACCAATCGAAAGAATGCGCGCATCACGATTTGCCCACAGCAGTGCTCCCGTACCGATCGGGCGATTGTCGCGATTGCCCCAGGTCCCAAGCAGCCGCATCGATTTGATCGAGGTCTATAGCTTTCTAAAGAATCCGGACAGAATATTCGGACCCACTTCGCCAGGGCGCAGTCTGATCCCGTCCTCGAAGCAGTTCAGCGTCATGCATTCGAAGCCGCTGCGTGCGAGGAATGCCACCAGCGAGTCACGATCGAAGTGGTGGAGGTGCTCGTCGGGAAGACGCATACGCCACGTCCGGAACCAGGCGTCGCCGTCGGCGCCGAGCTCGCGCCAGCGGCAATAAGGGACGGCGACGGCCAGGTAGCGGGCCTTAAGCCGGGCGAGGAAACCCAGATCCGGGATATGCTCAAGCACATCGAACATGGCGACGAGATCCCACGAGCTGGAGAGCGCCTCATCCCAATCGACGAAGCGGACGCCCTTGGGCAGCGGAAACCTGGTTATGTCGCAGCCGGCGCAGTCGGCGACCCCGGTTATTTTCGCGGCTTCGATGAATGTGCCGGTGCCATATCCAATCTCCAGCACGGACCGGGGGATCTCGCCAGTGATCCCCAGCACCCAGCCGAGTCGCTGATATCCGAGCTTGATGGTCCGGTCACTCAGGTCCTCGTAATAGGAAATGTACTGCTTGTCATACTTGATCGGTTTGGAGTCGACCTGGTGGATCACGCCAAACCCGTCCACCGCGTAGTTGTCCAACATTGGCGTGCGGCCCCCCAGGTTCCGAGTTCCTTACCGGCAGAACTAGGACGCAACCGGACAATCGAGCGGTCAGGTATTCAGCCGCCAGCTTGAACTGCTCAGTCCTTGCCCGCCCGCTTGAAAATCCGCGCATAAAATTCGCCGACGATGCCGCGCCGGAAGATCAGCACGCACACCATGAAGATGAGGCCGGTGGCGATGGTCACCGGAAAGCCGGAAGTGGCAAGCGTGTTTTCCAGGCCAATGACAAGGCTGGCGCCGATGATCGGCCCGACCATGGTGCCGATGCCGCCGAGAAGCGTCATCAGGATCACTTCGCCCGACATCTGCCAGGTGACGTCGGTGAGCGTGGCGAACTGGAAAACGATCGCCTTGAGCGAGCCGGCCAGCCCGGCCAGGGCCGCCGACATGACGAAGGCGCCCAGCTTGTAGTTGGCGACGGAATAGCCCAGCGAAATGGCGCGGTTCTCGTTCTCGCGGATCGAGCGCAGGATCATGCCGAACGGCGAGTTGACGATGCGCCAGATGGCGAAGACGCCGATCAGGAACACCGCCAGCACGAAGTAATACATGTTCAGCGAGACGTTCAGGTCGAGGACGCCAAGCAGCATGCCGCGCGGCACGCCCTGAATGCCGTCCTCGCCTTGCGTGAAGGGCGACTGCACACAGAAGAAGAAGAACATCTGCGACAGCGCCAGCGTGATCATGGCGAAATAGATGCCTTGCCGGCGAATGGCGAAAAAGCCCATGACAAGGCCGAGCAAGGCCGCACCCGCCATGCCGAGCAGAATGCCGGCTTCCGGCGGCCAGCCCCAGACCTTGACGGCATGCGCGGTGAAGTAGGCGGCGCCGCCGAAGAAGGTGGCGTGGCCGAACGATAAGAGCCCGGTATAGCCGAGCAGAAGATTGAACGCGCAGGCAAACAGCGCGAAACACAGCATCTTCATCAGGAAGATCGGATAGATCAGGAAAGGCGCTACCAGCAGCGCCAGGATGCCGAGCCCGACCAGCATCCATTCCAGCCGTGCCGAGGTTTTGGCCGATGCCTCGCGAAGCGTCAGTTCGGTCATGTCAGATGTCCCTTCCGACATGTCAAGCGTCCCTTCCGAACAGGCCAGCCGGCCGGACCAGAAGCACGATGGCCATGATGACGAAGACCACGAGATTGGAGGCCTCGGGGTAGAAGACCTTGGTCAGGCCCTCGGCGAGGCCAAGCATGTAGCCGGTGACGATCGCACCGAGGATCGATCCCATGCCGCCGACCACCACCACCGCGAAGACGACGATGATGAGGTCCGATCCCATAAGCGGGCTCACCTGATAGATCGGTGCTGCCAGAATGCCGGCAAGCCCGGCCAGCGCGGAGCCAAGGCCGTAGGTGAGGGTCAGCAGCAACGGCACGTTGACGCCGAAAGCCTGGACGAGACGGGGATTCTCGGTTGCCGCGCGCAGATAGGATCCAAGCCTGGTCTTCTCGATCAGCGCCCAGGTGCCGAAGCAGACGATCAGCGAGGCGACCACGACCCAGCCGCGATAGTTGGGCAGGAACATGAAGCCGAGATTGGTGCCGCCGGCAAGCAGCGGCGGCACGGCGTAGGGGTTTCCCGAGACGCCGTAATAATAGCGGAAGATGCCTTCGAGTACGAGCGCGAGGCCGAAGGTGAAGAGCAGCCCGTAGAGCGGATCGAGATCGTACAGCCTCGACAGCGCCAGGCGCTCGACCACGACGCCGAAGATGCCAACTATCAGCGGCACAAGGATCAAAGCGGGCCAATAGCCGATGCCGAGATGGGTGAGAAGCAGGTAGCCGACGAAGGCGCCGAACATATACTGGGCGCCATGGGCGAAATTGATGACGCGCAGCAAGCCGAATATGACAGCCAGGCCCAGGCTCAGCATGGCGTAGAACGAGCCGTTGATCAGGCCGACCAGCAACTGGCCGAGGAAGGCCTGAACCGGGATTCCGAAGATCATCGTCATGGCGCCATCATACACCCAGGACTTCGTGGAGCTGCGCCATGCGGTCCGGCAGTTCGCCGACCGGAAACCCCGCCACCACCTTGCCGTGCTCCATCAGATAGAAACGGTCGGCGACACGACTGGCGAAGCGAAAGTTCTGCTCGACCAGCAGGATCGTCATGCCGCGCTTTTTCAACGTCGCCAGCAACGCGCCGATGCGCTGCACGATGACGGGAGCGAGCCCCTCCGTCGGTTCGTCGAGGAGCAGCATCTTCACGCCGGTTCGCAGCATGCGCGCGATCGCCAGCATCTGCTGTTCGCCGCCCGACAGCCTGGTGCCGGGACTGTTGCGCCGCTCCTTCAGATTGGGGAACAGATCGAATATCTCCTCGACGCTCATGCCGCCCTGCGCGACGACCGGCGGCAGAACCAGATTCTCGTCCACGGTCAGCGTTGCGAAGATGCCGCGCTCCTCCGGCACGAAGCCGATGCCTTGATGGGCGGTGCGGTGCAGCGGCAGCCGCATCAGGTCCTTGCCGTCGAAGGCGATCCGGCCGGTCCGCTTGCGGATCAACCCCATGATGGCGCGCAGCGTCGTCGTCTTGCCGACGCCATTGCGGCCGAGCAGCGTGACCGTCTCGCCGGCAAACACTTCCAGATCGACACCGTGCAGCGCATGGCCCTCGCCATACCAGGCGTTGAGGCCGGTGACGGCAAGCAGAGGTGCGGCACTAGTCATCGGCGGTGCCCATATAGGCGATCTTGACGCGCTCGTCGCGGCTAACGGTGGCGTAGTCGCCAGCGGCCAGCACCTCGCCGCGCTGCATGACCGTTATCCAGTCGCAAAGGTCGGCCACCACGGTCAGATTGTGCTCGACCATCAGCACGGCGCGATCCCTGGCAACCGAACGGATGAGGCTGGAAACCGTGGCCACGTCCTCATGCCCCATGCCGGCCATCGGCTCGTCCAGCAGCAGCACTTTCGGATCGAGCGCGAGCGTCGTGGCGATCTCCAGCACGCGTTTTCTGCCATAGGAAAGATCGCCGGCGAGCCTGTTCCTGGCGTCGTCGAGACCAACCGAGCGCAGCAATTCCTCGGCGCGCGGGGTCAGCCGGTCGAGCGCCGCGAGCGAGCGCCAGAATTGAACGGCAAGACCACCCGGCCGCTGCAGCGCGACGCGAACATTGTCGAGCACGCTGAGGTGCGGAAAAATCGCCGATATCTGGAACGAGCGCACCAGCCCCATCCGCGCAACCCTGGCCGGCGAGGTGCGGGTGATGTCGTGGCCAAGCAGCTCGATCCTGCCGCTGGTCGGCGCCAGGAACTTGGTGAGCAGGTTGAAGACGGTCGTCTTGCCGGCGCCGTTGGGTCCGATCAGGGCATGGATGTTGCCATGGCGGACATCGATATCGACGTTTTTGACGGCGATGAAGCCGGCAAAGTCGCGTCGCAACCCGCGGGCGGAAAGCACAACCCGCGGCTCGTTCGCGTCCAGGTCAGTCGGCGCCATCGGCCGCGCCGATCACTGGCCGGCCGTCGGACAGCCGCTTTCCTTCTCGCTGAGGAAGGCCTCGTTGCCTGGAATGGTGGCGAGATATTTGTAGTAGTCCCAATCCTTGGTGCTCTCGGCTGGCGACTTGACCTGGTAGAGGTACATGTCGTGAACCATGTTGCCGTCCGCCTGCACCTTGCCGTTGGTTATCACCGCGTCGTCCACAGGCATCGAATGCAGCTGCTTGGCGACGGCTTCGGTCTCGTCCGTGCCGGCTTTGTCGATCGCCTTCAAATACTGCGTCACCGCCGAATAGGTCGCGGCCTGGATCATGTTCGGCATGCGGTTGGTGCGCTTGAAAAAGCGCTGCCCGAATTCGCGGCTCTTGTCGTCGCGATCCCAGTAATAGCCTTCGGTCAGCACGACGCCCTGCGCCGCTTGAAGGCCAAGCCCATGCACCTCGGCCAGCGTGAACAGGAGTGCGGCAAGACGCTGGCCGCCCTGCACGATACCGAATTCGGCCGCCTGCTTGATGGAGTTGGAGGTATCGAGGCCGGCATTGGCCAGGCCGATGACCTTGGCGCCCGACGATTGCGCCTGCAGCAGGAAGGACGAATAATCGGTCGATCCCAGGGGATAACGCACCTCGCCCAGCACCTTGCCGCCATGGCTTTCGACGAACTTGGTGGTCTGATCCTTCAGCGAGTAGCCGAATGCATAGTCGACGGTGACGAAGAACCAGCTGTCGCCGCCCTGCTGCACGAGAGAGCCGCCGGTACCCACCGCCTGCGAGTGAGTGTCATAGGCCCAGTGGAAGCCGTAGGGCGAGCACTGTTTGCCGGTCAGCTCCGTGGTCGCCGCGCCGGTGACGATGTCGATCTTCTTCTTTTCCTTGGAAATCCCCTGGACGGCGAGCGCTACCGAAGAGGTCGTCAGTTCCATGATGGCATCGACTTGCTCGGTGTCGTACCACTGCCGGGCGATGTTGGAGGCGATATCCGGCTTGTTCTGGTGGTCGGCGCTGATGATTTCTATCGGCGCTCCCTGCACCTTGCCGCCGAAATCCTCAACGGCCATCTTGGCCGCCTCGACCGACCACTTGCCGCCGAAGTCGGCGTAGACGCCCGACTGGTCGTTGAGGATGCCGATCTTGACCTTGCCGTCGGAAATTTCGGCGGCCGAAGCGGGGATCGCGGATGCGGCGAGAAGTGCCGCGGAAACGAAAAGGCTTACCTTCATGGTTGACTTCCTCCCATAGCGATGAATCCGACCGACCCTCCTACGATCGATCATCGCAATGGTATTGAACATGAGGAAGATAGGGACAGAGGGCAAGAGGCCGTTAGGGATTTAGTGTTCGAAGCGATACGGTTTGGCGGCGCAACGCGAGCCTTGGGCGAGAGATAGAGACACAAACATGTGAACCGCCCGGCGGCAGTGCCGGCTCAGCCCTCGGCGGCGACGAGGTGGCCGTTGCCGACATCCCTCAGCGCCAGTTTCAGCGGCGCCTCGCCGATCCTGCGGGTGGCGCTCGGGATTTCCTGGTCGAGGCGCGCGAAGCGGCTTCTGCGCTGCGCGGGATCGGGCACGGGCACGGCTTCGATCAGGCGCCTGGTGTAGGGATGGCGCGGGTTGGAAAAGACCTGGTCGCGGGTGCCCATCTCGACGATCTGGCCGAGATACATGACGGCGACGCGGTCGGAGATGTTCTCGACCACCGCCATGTCATGCGAGATGAAGAGATAGGCGACGCCGAATTCGCGCTGCAATTCCTTCAACAGATCGAGCACGCGCGCCTGCACCGAGACGTCGAGCGCCGAGACGCTTTCGTCGGCGATGATCAGCTTCGGCCGCAGTGCAAGCGCGCGGGCAATGCAGACGCGCTGGCGCTGGCCGCCGGAGAATTCATGCGGATAGAGTTCCATCTGGTCGGCCGACAGGCCGACGCGCTCGAACAGCGCTGCGACACGCTCGCTGCGCTCTTCCTTCGAGGCGATACCGTGGATCAGCAGCGGCTCGGCGACGAGGTCGCCGACACGCATGCGTGGGTCCAACGAGGCATAGGGGTCCTGGAAAATCATCTGCACGTCGCGGCGCACCGCCTTGCGCTCGTCGCGGCCGAGGCCGGACAGATTGCGGCCGCCAATGGCGATGTCGCCGCTGTAGGGCACCAGTCCGGCCAGCGCCTTGGCGGTGGTCGACTTGCCACAACCGGATTCGCCGACCAGCGCCAGCGTCTCGTTGGGCGCGATCGAGAAGCTGACGCCTTCGACGGCGTGGACGCAACGAGTGACCCGGCCGAAGAAGCCGCCATGCAGGTCGAAACGGACATGCAGGTCCTTGACGTCAGCGACATTGGCCGGCGTTGCCGTCTCGGCACTCCTGGATTCCTGGCGACCGATACCGCTGCCGATGCGCGGCACGGCGGCCAGCAGCTCGCGCGTGTAGCCGGCTTGCGGCCTGGCGAAAATGTCAGCGGTTTTTCCCTCTTCGACCATGCGGCCATGCCGCATGATGATGACGCGGTCGGCCATTTCGGCGACGACGCCCATGTCATGAGTGATGAGGATGACGCTGGTGCCATGCTGGCGCTGCAGATCGCGCAAAAGTTCCAGCACCTCGCCTTGCACGGTGACGTCGAGCGCCGTCGTCGGCTCGTCGGCGATCAGCACGTCCGGCTCGAGCGCCAGCGCCATGGCGATCATCACCCGCTGGCGCATGCCGCCGGACAGTTCGTGCGGAAACTGCTTTAGCCGGCTTTCGGCTTCCGAAATGCGCACCGCCTTCAGCGCCTCGATGGCACGCTGGCGAGCCTCGCTCTGCGACAGGGAGGTATGCGCCTCGATGGATTCGGTGAGCTGCCGGCCGATCGACAGCACCGGGTTGAGTGAGGTCATCGGCTCCTGGAAGATCATGGCGATGCGGTTGCCGCGAATGCGCCGCATCCGGCGCTCGTCCAGAATCGTCAGATCTGTATCGCCGAGATGGACCTTGCCGGATGAAATCCTGGCGGCAGGCTGCGGCAGAAGCTGCATGATGGCCAGAGCGGTCATCGATTTGCCGGAGCCGGATTCACCGGCAATGCACAGCGTCTCGCCACGAGACAACGTCAGCGACAGGTCGGAGACGACCTCGCGCTCGCCCTCCTCGCCGCGCACGCTGACGGAGAGGTTGGCGATGTCGAGTATGGGTTCGCTGGCGGTGATCATTGCGCGCGTGACCCGGAGAGGGATTTACTCCGGCACCCCCCCCTCCTCATTCAAACACGCAGCGCGGAAAGTAGAACGACACCACCCAGTTCGGCATGTCAACGATCTCGCTGATGCGGAGATCGCCGCAGACCGAGGCCAGCATATAGGCCTCGACTGGGTCGATGTGATAACGACCGGCGAGCAGGTCGACCATCTGCGCAACCGCTTCCCTGGCGCCGGTCATCAGGTCCGGACCGATGCCGGTCGTCACCTCATAGCCCTTGGCGTCGAGATGGCGCGTCACCGGGCCTGGCGTGGTGAAGCGCGGCGTCTTCAGCCTGGCATCCTTGACCAGGTCGAGCTTGAGCACGACGTCCATCGGACTTTCGATCGCCGTGCCGCAGACCTCGCCGTCACCTTGCGCGGCATGGGTGTCGCCGACCGAAAACAGCGCGCCCGCCACTTCCACCGGCAGATAGAGCGTGGTGCCGGCGGCGAGATCGCGGATGTCGAGATTGCCGCCGACGCGCCTTGGCGGCACCACCGAGTGGTGGCCCTTTTCCGCCAGCGCGTTGCCTATGGTGCCGGCGAAGGGTTTCAACGGCACACGCGCATTCTTGCCGAACAGCGCCGGCTCGAGCGAGGCAGCGTCGTATTTCCAGATGTTCAGCGCCGGCTCCTTGAAGTCGTCGGCGAGCAGCCCAAAGCCCGGAATGTTGGCCGTCCAGCCGAAGCCGGACGGCTTGAACATCTCGATCGTCACCTTCAGCGCGTCACCCGGCTCGGCCCCCTCGACGAAGATCGGCCCGGTCACCGGATTGACGGTGGCGAAGTCGAGCTTGGCGACGTCGGCGACCGTGCTGCCGGCCTGCAACTGGCCGCCGGAGGAATCGAGGCACTGGAACTCGATCGTCGAGCCGGGCGCCACCCGCTCGGCCGGGGCAAACGAATTGTCCCAGCCGAAATGATGTTGGCGCCCGTGGATGGTGTAGTCGCAGTTATTGCACATCTTTTACGTACACATTGTCGTAGTTGATCGGGATATGAACCGGGTCGACATAGAGGTTGTCGGCGCCGCCCATGCGCGCCGATTTCATGGTGAAGCGCTGCTCGTTGAAGACCGGCGCCCAGGGCGCGTCTTCCATCACCTTGTCGTAGATGGCGCTCCACATCTTGTCGCGTTCGCCTGATTTAGCCGGGTCGACCACCGAGTCGGCCTCGGCCGCCTTGGCGTCGAGATCCTTGTTGCAATACCACGACCAGTTCCAGCCGCCGGGCACCGCACCGGCGCAGCCGAGGATCGGGCCGTAGAAGTTCGACGGATCCGGGAAGTCGGCGATCCAGGCCATGCCGCCGGACCAGATCATCGGTGCGCCGGCCTTGTCGCCGCCGGCGGCAATCACGTTTGCCTGCGCCAGCGACTGGATGCTGGCCTTGATGCCGATCGCCGCCAGATCCTGCTGGATCGCCTGGGCGATGCGCGGGTTGGGATCGGTGTTCATGGCAAACAGCTGTGTCTCGAAGCCGTCGGGGTGGCCAGCCTCTGCGAGCAGCGCCTTGGCCTTGGCGACGTCATAGGGATAGCCCTTGTATTCCTTGTCGTAGCCCGGCATCGACGGCGGCAGCGGCTGGTTGGCCGGCACGGCGCGGCCGTTGATGATCTGGATGACGCGCGCCTTGTTGATCGCCATGTTGACTGCCTGGCGCACCTTAACATTGTCGAACGGCGCCATGGTGGTGTTCATGGTGACATAGCCGGTGTGCAGCTGGCCGCCTTCGACGACGCGTGCCTTCTGCTCGGGATCGGCCATCACCTCCTGGAATTTTGCTGGCGGAATGCCGTCGCCGGGGACGTCGATCTCGCCCTTCTGCAGGCGCAGCAGCGCCACGATCGGCTCCTGGCCGATCTCGAAGGTGATCTTGTCCAGATGCGGCAGGCCCTTGTGCCAATAGTCCGCATTGCGCTCGAAGACGATGCGCTCGCCGAGCGTCCACTCGGCGAGCTTGAAGGCGCCGGTGCCGACCGGATGCTTGCCGAAATCGGCGCCGTATTTCTCGACCTCTTCCTTCGGCACGACATGGGCG
>NZ_RZRA01000760.1:0-2866 GCF_003998945.1 Mesorhizobium sp. M7A.F.Ca.CA.003.01.2.1
GCTCAACACCATCGTGCTGGCCAAGAAAGGTGGGGATTTCCTGCTCGAGGGTGGGGTCAAACTGCCGGTGCCCGCCGATCTCGCCGGCATTGCCGATGCCATGTACACGGTCGGTTTTCAGCCGCATCACCTGTCGCTCGATCAGCCCAATGCCGCCGCTGTGCCGGTGCGCGCCAAGGTGACGATCACCGAGATCACCGGCTCGGAAAGCTTCATCCATCTCGATTTCGCGGACGCGCGCTGGGTCATGCTGACCCACGGCATCCCCGACTTCGAACCCGACGCCGAGGTCGAGGTGTTCATCGATCCGCGCCACATCATGGTCTTCGACGAGCACGGCCGTGCCGTGGCCGCGCCGAAGCTGGCGGCTTGAGGGGAAAGATATGGCACGCATAGACGTCAACCATGTCAGGCATTCCTATCTGCCGAACCCTCGGAAGGATGCCGATTTCGCGCTCAGGGAAGTGCACCACACCTTCGAGGACGGCGGCGCCTATGCGCTGCTCGGGCCATCGGGCTGCGGCAAGACCACGCTGCTCAACATCATTTCGGGATTGCTGCACCCGTCGCACGGTCAGTTGCTGTTCAACGGCAAGGACGTGACCAATTTGTCGACGCAGGAGCGCAATATCGCGCAGGTGTTCCAGTTCCCGGTCATCTACGACACCATGACCGTCTACGACAATCTGGCCTTCCCGCTGCGCAATCGCGGCGTGCCGGAAGCCGATGTCGACCGCAAGGTGCGCGAGACGCTGGAGATGATCGACCTGGCGTCCTGGGCGAAGAAGAAGGCGAGGGGCCTGACCGCCGACCAGAAGCAGAAGATCTCGCTCGGCCGCGGGCTGGTGCGCTCCGACGTCAACGCCATCCTGTTCGACGAGCCGCTGACCGTCATCGACCCGCATATGAAATGGGTGCTGCGCTCGCAGCTGAAGCAGCTGCACCGCCGCTTCGGCTACACCATGGTCTATGTGACCCACGACCAGACCGAGGCGCTGACCTTCGCCGACCAGGTCGTGGTCATGTATGACGGCGGCATCGTCCAGATCGGCACGCCAGCCGAACTGTTCGAACGGCCACGCCATACCTTTGTCGGTTATTTCATCGGCTCGCCCGGCATGAACGTCATGCCGGTGGCCATCGACGGCAAGACGGCGACGCTCGGCTCGCAGCGCATCGAACTGCCGGGCGCGCCAAAAGCGGGCAGCGGCGCCATCGAACTCGGCATCCGTCCCGAATATGTCCGGCTTGGCCGCGACGGCATGGCCGTGCAGGTCAGCAAGGTCGAGGATCTCGGCCGCCACAAGGTGGTCCGCGCCAAGCTCGAAGGCCGCGAGATTGCGGCCGTCATCGGCGAGGACGAGACCGTGCCAGCCGATCCGAAGGTGCGGTTCGAGCCGGCCGGCATCAACATCTATGCCGATTCCTGGCGCGTCGAGATGGGGGCATAGATGGAAAAGACCTGGAACAACAAGGCCTGGTTCCTGGTGCTGCCGGTGCTGGTGCTGGTGGCGTTCTCGGCGGTCATCCCGCTGATGACCGTCGTCAACTATTCGGTGCAGGACACGTTCGGCAACAACGTCTTCTTCTGGGCCGGCACCGAGTGGTTCGAGGAACTGCTGTCTTCCAGCCGCTTCTGGGAAGCGATGGTCCGCAACCTGATCTTCTCCTTCATCATCCTGGCGATCGAAGTGCCGCTCGGCATCTTCATCGCGCTCAACATGCCGAAAAAGGGCTGGGGCGTGCCGGTCTGCCTGGTGCTCATGGCGCTGCCGCTGCTGATTCCGTGGAACGTCGTCGGCACCATCTGGCAGGTCTTCGGCCGCAACGACATCGGTCTGCTCGGCTACTACGTCAACGCGCTCGGCATCGACTACAACTATGTGCAGGACCCGTTCGATGCCTGGGTCACCGTCATCATCATGGATGTCTGGCACTGGACCAGCCTCGTCGTGCTGCTCTGCTATGCCGGCCTGGTCTCCATTCCGGATGCCTTCTATCAGGCGGCCAAGATCGATGGCGCCTCGCGCTGGGCGGTGTTCCGCTACATCCAGCTGCCGAAGATGAACAGGGTGCTGCTGATCGCCGTGCTGCTTCGCTTCATGGACAGCTTCATGATCTATACCGAACCCTTCGTGGTGACGGGAGGCGGTCCCGGCAACTCGACGACATTCCTGTCGATCGACCTCGTCAAGACCGCGCTCGGCCAGTTCGACCTCGGTCCGGCCGCAGCCATGTCGCTGGTCTACTTCCTCATCGTCCTTCTGCTGTCATGGGTCTTCTACACCGTGATGACCAACTACGACGCGGAGCGCTGAGATGACCGGCGCCAACGAAAGAGCCGATAGAGTGAGCGAGACCACAGCAGCGGGCAAACTGGCGAGCACACTCTCGCAGGATCAGGTCGCCCGGCTGATGCGCAAACGCGGCGAGGAATCGCGCTGGTGGTGGATCGTGCCGACGGTCTACATCGTCGTGCTTTTGCTGCCGATCTACTGGCTCATTAATATGAGCTTCAAGACCAATGCCGAGATCGTCTCCTCGCTGACGCTCTATCCGCACCAGCCGACGCTCGCCAACTACGTCACCATCTTCACCGACGCCTCCTGGTACTCGGGCTACATCAACTCGATCACCTATGTGGTGATGAATATGGTGATTTCGGTGGCTGCCGCGCTGCCGGCAGCCTACGCCTTCTCGCGCTACCGCTTCCTCGGCGACAAGCACCTGTTCTTCTGGCTGCTGACCAACCGCATGGCGCCGCCGGCGGTGTTCGCGCTGCCGTTCTTCCAGCTCTATTCGGCCTTCGGCCTGATCGACACGCACATTGCGGTGGCGCTGGCGCACTGCCTGTTTAACGTGCCGC
>NZ_RZRA01000761.1:0-2861 GCF_003998945.1 Mesorhizobium sp. M7A.F.Ca.CA.003.01.2.1
CATCAAAAACGACGTCGTCGGCGACATAGGATGCTGCCTTTTCGAGGTCGTGTCCTGTCCACGCTTTGGTGAAGGCGGTGGCGATGTCGAGGGGTGCTGTCTGTGTCATGACTTTGTCCTGATAGATTGATTCAGAACCCCGCACCCTTTCCGCATTCAAGGACCAACGGCGAGCCGGCTTCCCGGTTCCTCCTTTGAGGTGAATGGTGACATTTCGGCCTCTCGCCACCTCGGCGGCGTTCGGCTACATCTGCCGGCTGGAGACCTGAAATGACTGAGCTCGACACCCGAAAGACCATCGTGCTGACCGGCGCTAGCCGCGGCATCGGCCACGCCACCGTCAAGCGTTTTTCGCGCGAGGGCTGGCGCGTCATCACCTGCTCCAGGCAGGCTTTCGCCGAGGACTGCCCGTGGCCGGCCGGGCCGGAAGACCACATCAAGGTCGATCTCGCCGATCAGGAGGATGTCGGCATCGCCGTCTCCGAAATTCGCCACCGGCTGGAAGCGCATGGCGGCCAGTTGCATGCGCTGGTCAACAATGCCGGCATTTCGCCGAAGCTCAAGGACGGCAACAGCCGCATGAATTCGATCGACACGCCGATGCATGTCTGGCGCGACGTGTTCCAGGTCAATTTCTTCGCGCCGATCATGCTGGCGCGCGGGCTGTTCAAGGAACTGGCGGCGGCCAAGGGCTCGATCGTCAACGTAACCTCGATCGCCGGAACCCGCGTGCATCCTTTCGCCGGCACGGCCTACGCGACATCGAAGGCGGCACTCGGCTCGCTGACGCGCGAGATGGCGCATGATTTCGGTCCGCACGGCATCCGCGTCAACGCGATTGCGCCGGGCGAAATCGATACCGCGATCCTGTCGCCGGGCACGGACAAGATCGTCGAGACCATTCCTCTCAGGCGCCTTGGCACCACGGCCGAAGTCGCCGACATCATCTTTTTCCTGTGCTCGCAGCAGGCGTCGTATGTGACTGGCTCGGAAATCCACATCAATGGCGGCCAGCACGTGTGACAAAACAGGATGCTCATCCTGTTATGGTGAGAACAGCCTTGCCGCTGAAGCTGCGCTGTCGCAGTGCGTCCAGCGCTTGAGCGACGTCTGTCCACGGCGCCGTCAAGGCCACGCGCGTTTCGAGCCGGCCGGCTGCGACCAGAGCGAGCAGTGAGGCGATGTCCTCGCCGATGCCTGGACCAGACGTGTAGTACGCAAAAGTCTGAAGCCTTGCCCCTTCATGATCCGGAACGAACTGGCGGAATCCGACGGGCGTCAGCTCGCCGCTGCTCGAACCGAACATGACGATGGTCCCGCCAGGTGCGATACGTTCGATCGCGCGTGCGAGGCTTTGGCCGCCGACCGACTCGGTGATCAGCGAGAACGGCCCCTCGGCCAGATCGATCGCTTCGACAACCTGCCGGGCTCCGAGGCCGCGGAGATCGTCGGCGTGCCGGGCCGCGGCGATTGCCGTCACCGAGGCGCCTTGCTCGCGGGCGATCTGGATCTGAAAACGGCCGACCGCTCCGCTTGCACCGGTGATCAAGACCTGCTGGCCGGCGAGGTCGCCGCCATGGCGTAGAGTCCTTAGTGCCGTCGTACCGGCGACAGGAAGTGTGGCTGCGGAAACGAAACTGACGTCATCCGGCAGGACGGCGAGACGGTCGATTGGGACTGCGATGCGTTCGGCCCAACCGGCCTCGTCGACCAAAGCAACAACCCGGGCGCCGACGGCTGGCCCGGAACCATCGGCTGCTCTTCGTTCGACAATCCCCGCGATGTCCTGGCCGGGTATCCAGCCCTCGGGGCGTATGGCAAGCAGGCGCAGTTCGCCCCGGTTCAACGAAGTTGCGTGGACAGAGACAAGCGCTTCGTTCGAAGCCGGTTGAGGCTCGGCGATGTCGGCGAGCCTCAACCCGGTCGCGCTTTCGGGAGAGATGACCAGGGCGAGCATGGCGTACCTTGTTGCTGGCTTGTCGGTGCCAGCTTGCTGTGGAAAGCACGGCAAGCTGAGTACGAGCCGGAGCTTATCGACTTTCGCTGTTAAAGAATTTAGCTATCATGGCGTTTAATCGCTAATAACAGTCAACCATGAGACAACCCCTCAGCTACCCCTGGCTCGATCTCGATGTGGATGACCCTGCCGCGCCGGCGATTGCCGTGCGCGTCGACATCCCCGACACCAGAGCGGAAGTCCCCGCCCATCGGCACCGCAAAGGCCAACTCGTCTTCGCACTCGGCGGCGGCGTCACATGCCGCGTTCCAAGCGGTCTATGGATGGTGCCGCCGCATTGCGGGGTGTGGATCCCCGGCGGCATGGAGCACAGCAATGTCGCAACCGCCAACGCCCGGATTTTTTTCGTCTACATAGAGCCGGGAGCCGCCGATCTGCCGGAGCGGTGCTGCACGTTTTCAATCTCGCCCCTGCTGCGCGAATTGATCATCGAGCTTTCCGATCGGGTGGAGGGTGACGGGGCGAGGGGCGAACTCTTGACCAAGATGCTGCTCACCGAATTGCCACGCATGCCTGTCCAGCAATTGCACCTGCCGATCTCGTCCGAGCCACGCTTGAACAGGATCGCCGAAGCGTTGGCGCAAGACCCTGCCGACCGCAGCACACTGGCGGAATGGGCCAACCGCATCGCGCTCAGCGAGAGCAGCCTCGCCCGCCTTGTGGCAAAGGAGACGGGGCTGAGTTTCGGGCGCTGGCGCCAGCAATTGCACTTGATCGTTGCAATTCGGGAACTGGCTTCCGGCAAGAGTGTCCAGCAGGTCTCGGGCGATCTCGGCTATGGTTCCGTTACGGCCTTCATCACCATGTTCAAGAAGGCGCTTGGGAAGCCGCCGGCCAAATACCT
>NZ_RZRA01000762.1:0-2855 GCF_003998945.1 Mesorhizobium sp. M7A.F.Ca.CA.003.01.2.1
CGGCTAAGCTCGTCGACAGGGCCAAACGTGATTCGCGCGCCAGCACCACCGCGCAAGGTCCAGCCGACAGGCCGAACATCTCGCCGTCGGGCAACAATCCAATCGACAATACCAGTTGGTCGCCGCGCTCCGACCGCAAGATCAAATCGGCAGCCGAAATGGGAAACTCGCTCTCGTCCACCCGGCAGACTCGTGCGACCGCACGTTGCAGCATTTGGGTTTGCGTGGAATCGGAGGTGGCCAGATGGCCACCGTTCGCCGTCAGCAGAGTGATCGGCTGTACCAAAAGTCTTTGCGCGGCGTCATTCATGTCAAGGATGCGCAGGCGCGGATCGACGATAAAGCCGGCGAAGGGCAGGTGGCCGAGCAGCGATCGGAGCACAGGTCGCGCCTCGAAATGTCGGCCCAAACCCGCAGCGCGCTGCAGATGAGGCGTGATCAGGGCGAGCATCGCACGATCATCGGCGTCGAACGCCGGCTGCCCTCGGCCTCGCTGCACGTCGAAAAACCAGTAGTTCTTTTCCGACGCGCGCAGATTGCAGAACATGCCGTCATACATGTCCTGCGGCATCATCCATTCGTTCCAGACGGAGGTGCGTTCAATACGGTGCCGCCCAATCAACTGGGTGTCGCTAAAAACCCGGCCAAGCGGCGCGGCCACACGCGGCGCAAAGAGTTCGTTGGTCGCGAAATGGTCAAGGAAAATCCTGTCCCAATAGGGGTCGCGGCTCGGTGAGACGCAAAAGCTATCCTCGACATTGGCCCAGTCGATGCCCGAGAAACAGGCTCTGGAGCCATGAAACATGGCTTGCAACTGAAGGACCACGTCAAGCCAAATCGATTGATCGTAGGCGGCCTCATATATGCGACCGATCACTACCGACAGGCGCTCGTGAGAGATCGAATATCCCATAAGCCTTGCGAAATATACAACCAGAATGAAGTGTTAGCATACCTCTGATTGCGGTCGATGCAAGGGATAGAACGTCGAATGAGCAGGGGGGTTACCAGTGCTGACGCCCAAGGTCAGGAGAAAGCAGACATGATGTTTGACGCTTCACCCTTACGTCCACGGAGGCGGAAATCGGCGTACTCAGTTCTGTATGCTCTGTATGCCCTTCTCGATCGAATGGCGGAGGAAGTGGGATTCGAACCCACGGTGAGCTTGCACCCACGCCGGTTTTCAAGACCGGTGCCTTAAACCGCTCGGCCATTCCTCCATCGTGGTTTTTCAACCATTTGGGCAGCGCGGGGCCAACTCGTTTGGCCTGTGGCACCGGATTGGCACCGAAGGCGCTCCCGGCTGGTTCACGCCTCATTCCTGTAAAGCGGCATTGAGGGCTGCGTCAACCACCACTGTGTCGGTTCCTGCCGTCCTGGCAGGCTCTGAGTTTGTCGGAATCGAGCACCGGAACTCGCTATCCCATTGGTGCATGATGAAGAAGGAGCCCGCCGACTGGCGAATCCCTACGGGTCAGCCTCTTGGGACAGCTGCGGTATCCCGCAGATTTAACTTTCGCCAAGGGAACAGCTACTGGTGAGGAAGGCCGAAGCTGCAAATCGGCTCCGGCCTGTACGGTCCTCAGTCTTTGCAATTTTCGTCCGCCTTTGCCGCCGCGGCCTTATCACCGTGCTGCTGCGCCTCGATATCCTGCTGCGAGGTTGCAAGGTTTTTGTCGCCCCCGCCTTCAGCGCCCGCCAATGGCATCGTGGTGCCATCCTTGGCGGCTGGCTTGTTCGCGTTGCCCATGGCCTTCGGAGTCTCTAAAGGCGCGTGGGTTCCATCTTTCGAAATACCGGCGGTCTGTCCGGCATCGGTCCCGGTGTTCGAAGCTGACTTGTCCGGACATGCGGCGATCGCAGACCCGGCAGAAAGCGACATCGCGATCGCGACCATCAATGAAGTCATTTTCATCATGCTCGTCCTTCTGTTCGAGTGCCCTGCGGATGAAACTAGCGGCGCATTTCTTTGTTCCGGCGGTCGGTCCGCTGCCCGACAAAGCCCGGTCAACCGGCAGACACGGCGGGCAGGAGCGAAGCCAGGCTTTCTGTGGCAGAGGGCATCACATCTCTCGCGTGGAAGCACGAAAACCGTTACTTTTCAGAGAGCTCTTACGGTGGAGACGCCACAATCTTGCCCGGTTGCGGCCACAATCGGTTAATACCGTGATAAGCAATTCCTGCGCACAAAGGATCGGGGTTTTAAGCGTCGTTGGTATTGTCGGGTGAGTGTTTTGGCTCCTCTGGTGGTTGAACGCGACGCCTTGAGTTGAGACTGAAGGGGACATCAGGAAAATGCAGGCTGTGACGCCACCGCGTCTTCGTCGCGCTGCTACCGTCGCGTTGTTCGCCATGTCGGCTGCCTTGCTGGCCGCCTGCGCGTCGCAGCCTGAGCCGAAAGCGATGGTCAACAAGAAGACCCGCTCCAAGGAGTATTTCGCCGAATCCGAATATGGCGTGAAGGCAAGCCCGCGTGTGATCTCCCGGAACGGGCGCATCCAACGTGGCGGCGGCAGGGATCAGCTTGGCAAACCCTATCAGGTCCGTGGCAAGTGGTATTACCCGAAGGAAGACAAGCGCTACGCCAAGGTCGGCCTCGCCTCCTGGTATGGCGACGCCTTCCATGGCCGGCTTACCGCCAATGGCGAAGTCTACGACATGACCCATCTGACGGCGGCGCACCCGACCATGCCGCTGCCAAGCTATGCCCGCGTCACCAATCTCAAGACCGGCAGTTCGGTCATCGTTCGCGTCAACGATCGCGGCCCATATCACGAAGGCCGCATCATCGACGTATCGGAGCGCGCTGCCCAGATGCTTGACTATGCCAACACCGGCACCGCTCAGGTGAAGGT
>NZ_RZRA01000763.1:0-2854 GCF_003998945.1 Mesorhizobium sp. M7A.F.Ca.CA.003.01.2.1
GGCATCGATGACGCGGCGGATGTCGTCGAGCGCGGTCGAATAGTTGCGGGTGACGCCGGTGACGATGCCGTCGGCGTCACCCAGCGCCACCATGCAGGCGGCAAAGTGGTTGCGATCGTTGTTGATCAGCCGCTGGCAGTCGCGAAACAGGAAGCCTTTGCGCTGCATGCGCTCGTAGAGGTAGTCGGTGTAGATGCCGTTGCGGCGCGACAGCCTTGCATTGATGATCTCGATGCCTTGCTTGTTGAGATCGATGCCGGCGTGCTTGGCGTTTTCCTTGATGACGTCGTCGCGGCCGAGCAGGATGGCGGTGCCGAGCTTCTGGTTCACATAGGAGACGGCGGCGCGCATGACCTGTTCCTCCTCGCCCTCGGCGAAGACGATGCGCTTGGGCTGGCGGCGCACGCGGTCGTAGATGCGCTGCAGGGTCGAGGCGATCGGGTCGCGGCGGGCCGACAGTTCCTGCGCGTAACGGTCGAGGTCAAGGATCGGCTTGCGGGCGACGCCTGAATCCATCGCCGCCTTGGCGACCGCAATCGGAATGGCCGAGATCAGGCGCGGGTCGAACGGCACCGGGATGATGTAGTTGGGGCCGAATTTCGGCCGATTACCCTGATAGGCGGCGGCGACGTCGTCGGGCACGTCCTGGCGCGCCAGTGCCGCCAGCGCCTGGGCGGCGGCGATCTTCATGTCGTCATTGATGGTGGTTGCCCTGACATCCAGCGCGCCGCGGAAGATATAGGGGAAGCCGAGCACGTTGTTGACCTGGTTCGGATAGTCCGAACGGCCGGTGGCCATGATGGCGTCGGTGCGGATCTCGGCCACTTCCTCCGGCGTGATTTCCGGATCGGGATTGGCCATGGCGAAGATGATCGGGTTCTTGGCCATCGACTGCACCATGGCGGTGGTCAGCGCGCCCTTGGCGGAGAGGCCGAGGAAGACGTCGGCGCCGTCGAGCGCCTCGGCGAGGCTGCGCGCCTCGGTCTTCACCGCATGCGCCGACTTCCACTGGTTCATGCCTTCGGTGCGGCCCTGGAAAACCACGCCCTTGGTGTCGCATAGGATGATGTTTTCCGGCGAAAAGCCCATCGCCTTCATCAGCTCGATGCAGGCGATGCCGGCGGCGCCGGCGCCGTTGCAGACCATTTTCGTGGTCTTCATGTCACGGCCGGTGATCTCCAGCGCGTTGATCAGGCCGGCGGCGGAGATGATCGCGGTGCCGTGCTGGTCGTCATGGAAGACCGGGATGTCCATCAATTCGCGCAGCCGCTGCTCGATGATGAAGCATTCCGGCGCCTTGATGTCCTCGAGATTGATGCCGCCGAAGGAGGGCCCGAGGAAACGCACGCAGTTGATGAACTCGTCGGCGTCCTCGGTGTCGACCTCGAGGTCGATGGAATCGACATCGGCGAAGCGCTTGAACAGCACCGCCTTGCCCTCCATCACCGGCTTGGAGGCCAGCGCGCCGAGATTGCCGAGACCGAGAATGGCTGTGCCGTTGGAGATGACTGCGACCATATTGCCGCGCGTCGTGTAGTCGAAGGCGCGCGAGGGGTCTTCGGCGATGGCCAGGACCGGAACCGCGACACCAGGCGAATAGGCGAGGCTGAGGTCGCGCTGCGTCGCCATCGGCTTGGTGGCGACGACCTCCAGCTTGCCCGGCCGACCCATGGCGTGGAATTCGAGCGCTTCCTGCGCACTGACGGACGGACCGCTGTTCTCGGTTTTCCTGGCCATGATGTACTTGATTTCCTCACCGGTGCAGCACCTCGTTGAAGCGGGTGCTTTGTGTCGGACCGAATTAAGACCACGCGCCGCCGCGTGTAAACTGCCAGCGTGCGGAATCGCGGTTGGTACGCGCGATTGCGGGCATCCTGCCGTCCCGGTCGTCCCCTGTTTTTCGAAGCCCCGGCATTAAACCGCGCGATCACATCTGCTAGCGTGCGGCGCATGAACATGCACAGCCCGAACGAGCCAGACGCCCCCGAGGCGATGACGCCGGTGCCGACCGCCCACGCCGGCGCCACGCCGATGATCGAGCAATTCATCGAGATCAAGGCGGCAAACCCGGATTCGCTGCTGTTCTATCGCATGGGCGATTTCTACGAACTGTTCTTCGACGATGCCGAGAAGGCAAGCCGGGCGCTGGGCATCGTCTTGACCAAGCGCGGCAAGTATCAAGGGCTCGACATTCCGATGTGCGGTGTGCCGGTGCATGCTGCTGACGACTATCTGCAGAAGCTGATCGGCCAGGGTTTCCGCGTTGCCGTCTGCGAACAGATCGAGGATCCGGCCGAGGCGAAGAAACGCGGCGGCAAATCGGTGGTGCGCCGCGATGTGGTGCGGCTGGTGACACCAGGCACCATCACCGAGGACAAATTGCTGGCGCCGTCGGAATCGAGCTTCCTGATGGCGCTGGGGCGGGTGAAAGGCGGAGCGGACCACTCCTTTGCGCTGGCCTGGATCGACATCTCGACCGGCGCCTTCCGCGTCACCGACACCACCGCCGACCGGCTTTTGGCTGACATCTTCCGTGTCGATCCGCGTGAGTTGATCGTTGCCGAGCCAGTGTTCCACGATCCGGAGCTGAAGCCGGTGTTCGACGTGCTCGGCCGCGTCGCCAGCCCGCAACCACCGTCACTGTTCGATTCGGCGTCGGCGACAGGGCGCATCGCCCGCTTCTTCGATGTGGCGACGCCGGACAGTTTTGGCGCCTTTTCGCGCGCCGAACTGTCGGCGATCTCGGGCGCCATTGCCTATGTCGAGAAGACGCAGAAAGCGGAGCGCCCGCCGCTGTCGCGGCCCGAACGCGAGGAGCAGGGTTCGACCCTGTTCATCGATCCGGCGACACGCG
>NZ_RZRA01000764.1:0-2849 GCF_003998945.1 Mesorhizobium sp. M7A.F.Ca.CA.003.01.2.1
TGCCGTCACATTAAGGCACAGCACGCCCCACAGCAGCCAGAACTGCGGCGTCTTCAACGCATCGTCGAGATGGACATTGGACGTCGTCACCATCGCATTCTGTGCCGCCGGCAGCGTCCATCCGGCAGGCCTCCAGCCCTCCGGCGGCACCCTGACGATAACGGCGCCGATCAGCATGAAGACGAAATAGACGATGCCCAGCACCAGGAAGGTTTCGGCGACGCCGATGTGCTCAGGCGTCGAAAACAGCTTCATCAGATAAACCGACAGCGGCGAGGCGATGAAGGCGCCGCCGCCGAAGCCCATGATCGCCATGCCGGTTGCCATGCCCGGCCGGTCCGGAAACCAGGTGATCAGCGTCTTGACCGGCGAGATATAGCCGAGGCCGAGACCGATGCCGCCCAGCACGCCGTAGCCGAGATAGATGATCCACAATTGGTGCAGATAGACGCCGAGCGCCGAGACAATGAAGCCGCCGCCGAAACAACAGGCAGAAGCGACCATGGCTTTGCGCGGACCGACGCGATCCAGCCAGCCGCCGCCGAACGCCGCCGCAATGCCCAGGAACAGGATCGCGATCGAGAAAATCCAGCCGAGGCCGGTCAATTTCCAGTCGTCGGGCGCCGAGTCGGTGATGCCGATCAGCTTAGACATCGGCAAGTTGAAAACGCTGAACGCATAGGCCTGGCCGATGCAAAGGTGGATGCAGAGCGCCGCCGGCGGCACCATCCACCTGCTGAAGCCAGGCTCGGCGACGGTGCGTGAGCGGTCGAGCCAGCCGCCCGCCCTTTCCCCAGTCGTATCCATTCCATCCTCCCAGATGCGTCTTCGAACCATCTTCTCAGATGTGTCCTGCGAACAAACTAGGCGGGTAAGCCGGCGAGGCAATAAGGAATGCCTGCCATACGACCAATGTCTAATGAGACTGGCCCATATCGCAAAGCAGGTCATTGCTTTCCCGAAAGTTAGATTAGAAACAATTGATTGACTGTCTGCTTATGAAGCGCGATCCCTCCACCTGCACTCACGATCATCTGGCCGGGCACGACGGCATTCACCAGTTGCGGTTGAGCCATTCGCGCGCCGGGCGCTCTATGAGGTAGTAGCTGCAGGCCGCGCAAGCGAAGACTGCGGCCAGCATCGGTATCGGCGCGCTGCCTTGCTCATAGACGAATTTGTAGAACGGCTGCTGCCATAAATAGAGCGAGTACGACCACAGCCCCAGCGTCGCCATCGGCCAGGACGACAGCAATCCGGAAAAATACCGTGGGCTGAAATCGAGTGCGTTGACGGCCAGAGCCAGCAGCGGCACCGCGAAGAGATAGTGCATCGGCGTCGGCACCCGATCCAGGAACAGGACAACGGCACAGACCGTTGCCACCAGGGCCACATGCTTGCCTCTCAAAAACGCCGGCAGCCTGCCGTCGGCCTTGAGCAGGCAGATCGAAGCCGACAGGAGGATCGACGCGATGTGCACATCCGTGCGCCAATAAGTGGTTTCGTAGTCCATCCCCAAGACCCAGTACGAAACCGCGCCATTGGCCATGGCCAGCAAGGCCAGCGCCAGGAGCAGCACGACCACGCGAGAGCGACTTGAGACGATGACGCTGATCAGCGCCAGGATGATGTAGGCGTGCTCCTCGATGCAGAGCGACCAGATATGGTCGAGCGCCCCTGCCCGAGCCACGAGAATGCCGGCATAATTGTAGGTGAATGTCAGCGCCGTCAGCGCGGCCTTCCATTTGAAGGCGAGGAACGTGCCGGAGAGCGCGATCATCGCGACGACTACGAAGACCAGAAGAGCCGGATAGATGCGGGAGAAGCGGCGTTTGAAGAATTTTTTCAGCGGGTAGCGTTCGATGAACAGGATCTCGCCCATCAGCCGGCCGCTGAGCACGAAGAAGAATTCGACGCCCAGCACGCCAAGATTGATTCCCGGAACCGGAAAGAAATGGCCGATCAGAACCAGCGCGATCGAAAGCCCGCGCCAGCCGTCGAGATAGGCCAGTCTTGTTCTGGTTGATCTGTCGGCGGCGGATCGGGACGGAACGACATGCGTCGCGGAAATGTCGGTCATGCCGATCCTCTCGCAATAGGCATGCGAAGGGTACGATGGTACAATTCGAACCCAGCTCGCATTCCCGCCCTAGTTCATATTGCAGTGCAATATGGATTTGTGCAAGTGCGAGATTGCTGCCGGATCAGGTCCGGCCTCCGGCTCGGCGGGGATTTGCTTCAAGCAGTGCGGCAGCGATTCCATCAGCAACTGAACGGATGCAGGCCGCCGCACGAGAAAAGGGGCCACGGAGGCCCCTTTCCTTGTCTGCGACTGATCGTATTAGAAACTGTTTCGAAACTCGCCCTGGCGAGTCATAGGTGGTGGTTTCGAGAACCGGAGCGGAGCGTACTTTTGGTACGTGAGCACCGGAAGCACAGAAAACGCCATCAGATGGCCGCCGGAGTAGAGTTTCCAAACAGTTTCTCAGGCGTTGGCTGCCGCAACCGCGCGCTTGGCCATCACCGCGATCAGATTGGCGCGATAATCGGCCGAGGCATGGATGTCGGTCATCAGATTCTTCGCCGGCACTTTCACACCTTCCAGTGCCGAGGCCGCGAAATTCTTGGCCAATGCTGCCTCGATCTCCTTCGAGCGGAAGACGCCGTCATCGCCGGCTCCAGTGACGGCGACGCTGACGCCATCCTTGCCCTTGGCAACGAACACGCCGACGATGGCGTAGCGCGATGCCGGATTGCGGAACTTTTCATAGGCCGCCTTGGCCGGCGCGGTGAAGGTGACGGCGGTGACGATCTCGCCTTCCTTCAACGAGGTCTCGAACAGACCCTTGAAG
>NZ_RZRA01000765.1:0-2846 GCF_003998945.1 Mesorhizobium sp. M7A.F.Ca.CA.003.01.2.1
CGAACCGCGCGCGCTCGGTGTCGGCTATGACAACATCTCCGACATGGTGGATGGCCGCACCGTCGCGACGGCGGCACTCCTGCTGCTGGTGGTCAAGGCGATCATCTGGTCGGTAGCGCTCGGCTCGGGAACGTCGGGAGGTGTGCTGGCGCCGCTGTTGATCATGGGCGGGGCTATGGGCGCTGTGCTCGCCGGCGTTCTGCCTGCCGCGGATCCGGGTTTCTGGGCGCTGCTGGCAATGGCCGCCACCATGGGCGGCACGATGCGCGCGCCGCTGACCGCCACGTTCTTCGCCGTCGAACTGACCGGCAACACACATATGCTGGTGCCGCTGATTGCCGCCTGCGCCGCGGCGCATGCCGTGACCGTGCTTCTGATGAAGCGTTCGATCCTGACCGAAAAGATCGCCAGAAGGGGACACCATCTGGTTCGCGAATACCGTGTCGACCCTTTCGCCCTGACCAGGGTGCGCGAGGTGATGACGTCGCAGGTCGAAAGCGTGCCGGCGACGATGACGCTGCATGGCGCAGCAGCGTTCCTGACGGCGCCGGAAACACGGCATCCGAGTTTCCCGGTGGTCGACGAGAACGGTCAGGTGCTGGGCCTCATCGATCCGCCGGCGATCTTGCGCTGGAGACGCGCCGGCACGCACCGCACCACCACGCTTGGCGCGTTGCTGGCCGGCAGCAAGGTGACGCTGGCCTATCCGGACGAATATCTCGAAGGCCTCTCCGACAAGCTGCTGATGGCCAACGTCTCCCATCTGCCCGTCGTCACTCGCGAAGGCTCGTTGCTGGTCGGCTATGTCGGCTGGAAGGATCTGATGCGCGTGCGGTCCAGGAAACAGGCCGAGGAGCGCGAGCGTTCGACCTTGCTTGGCTTTGGCACCAGACGCAGGAAAAAGGACGACGCGGTCGAAAGCCTTTAGATGCTCTCTCCTCGCTTCGCCCACTCCAGCACATGGAGCCTCAACGCCGAGGACAGGTTGGTGTCGCGGGGCCGCGTCTCGTCGACTTCGGCGACAAGAGCAGCGAGCGTCAGCTCCCTGGTCGCCGCGATCGCGACGAGGTCGTCATAGAAGGGCTTTTCAAGCGAGTAGCTGGTGCGGTGGCCGCGAATGGTCACCGAACGCTTTTCGACCGGGCTCATTGACGGCCGGGGTCGCCGGGCTTTTCACGACGATGCCCGGCAACGAATTTTTCGCTCTTGTCGGCGGCGACGCGGTCGCGTTCCTTTTCGGCCTTGGAGCGGCCGTGCAGCGCGCGGTTCTGTTCGGCGGCGCGCAGCTTTTCGTCCCGCGCCTTTTGCTTGCGGGCCTGGCGGAGATTGACGATTTCGGCCACGGCGTAAGTCGCCGGCCTATTTCTTGCGGAAGGCGTCGAGCGAGACCACTTCGGCGCCCTTGGTGGCGGCGTCCGCGGCCGCGGGCTTCTTCTCCGCCTCCGCGGCGGCCTTCTTCTCGGCCTTCGGCTTTTTCTCGGAGACGATGGTCAACGGCTCCGGAGTTGGCGCAGCCGGTTCATCGGCTGCCGCACCATCCGTCTTGACGTCGAATTCGAGTTCGAAATTGACCGAGGGATCGTAGAAGCCGCGCACGGCCGAGAACGGGATTTCGAGTTTTTCCGGCACATCGGAGAAGGACAGGCCAACCTCGAAGCCGGTATCGGTCACCTTCAGGTCCCAATACTGGAACTGAATGACGATGGTCATCTGCTCGGGATAGCGCTCGCGCAGCCGCGAAGACACGCGTACGCCCGGCGCGCCGGTCAGGAAGGTGATGAAGAAGTGGTGGTTGCCGGGGAGGCCGGTGCGCGCGACCTCGGCCAGGACCTTGCGCATGACGCCGCGCAACGCCTCCTGGGCCAGAATGTCGTAGCGGATGTGGTCGTCGGCCATGTGGCGGTCGGGTTCCGTTGAATCGTCCGCATAGCTGTAATCAAGCTTGAGCGCGGCGTAAACCGCATATAGATCACCCTCGCGCGGAAGCGAAGACTATTGCCAGCGATTTGATCGCTCAGGCGCTGGCGAGCGCGCTTTGCTTTTCGGACGATGCCGCGGAGCGGCGCTTGCCGAAGGCGCGCAGGAAGGTACGCACGCCATTGGTCGCAGATTGCAGCACCTCGTCCTCGCGCGGCGAGCCGCCAAGCATGAACGTGGTCTGCAGTTCGGCATTGACGAGGCCAAGGAACTGGCGTGCCGCCACGTCCGGGTCCTCGATCGTGAGATAGCCGCCATAGGCGAGGCGGGCGAAGCGGGCGGCGATTGCCGGCCATGTCCTGCCCGGTCCCTGTTCGCGCCATTCGGCAAACAGTTCGGGATAGCGCTCGCCTTCGGTCTGGATCAGCTTGCGCAGGAATTTTCCATCGCGGTTGCAGATGCAATTCTGATTCAAACGCACCGCAAAGCCGATCAGGTCGGCTTCGAGATCCCCCGGCTGATCGGGGAAGGTGGCAATGGTGGCGAAGATGCCGGCATTGCAACGTTCGGTCAGATCACGGACCACAGCGACGAACAGTTTTTCCTTGTCGCCGTGATGGTTGTAGATGGTCTGGCGCGAGACGCCGGCTTCGGCGGCGATCAGGTCGATATTGGCGCCGGCGAAACCTTCGCGGCAAAACACGGTGGCGGCGGAGTCGACGATCGACAGGCGCTTGGCCTCATGACCGCGTGGCGGGAAAATGTCAGGAGAAACGTGCAGCTTCATAAAAAACTATATAGAGGTGATTGACGATTTAGACAAGAGTGTCTAAATTTGTGGACACAAGATTAAGAGATTTCGCATGAGAGAGACGAACAGAACTCGCTCTCGATGTGTCGGAATCTCACGGGATGGAACGTCCTAGGTT
>NZ_RZRA01000766.1:0-2839 GCF_003998945.1 Mesorhizobium sp. M7A.F.Ca.CA.003.01.2.1
CGGTGAAGACCGCGGTCGACCGCCGCCTGTTCGCTACCGCTGCCGCGGTGAGCAGGCCCGCCGAAGTGCGCGGCGGCCTTTGGTCCAGCCTGGCCTTCTGGCGCGCCCTTGCCGCAGCCGCGGTTGCGGCACTGGCGATTTACATCGCCGTGCCCGTCTTCAACCCGCCGGTCGAGCAGCCGCAGGCGCGCCTCGTCGCTTCGCTGGCCGCCGAAGGCAGCGACGTCAGATATCTTGCCGTCTACGACGCCGCGCATCACGAAGTCGGCCTGTCGCATGTCTCCGGTGAGCGTGCTTCCGGCAAGGACTTCGAGCTGTGGATGATCGAGGGCAAGAACCCGCCGGTCTCGATGGGCGTCATTCCGACCGGTGCTACGGCACATATCGTCGTCTCGCCGGCGGCCCAGCAGAAGCTTGCCCAGGGCGCGGTGCTTGCCGTCAGCCTCGAGCCGTCGGGCGGTTCGCCGACCGGACAGCCGACCGGACCGGTGGTTGCCGCTGGCGACCTGAAGAGCATCTGACCGGCTCTTCACCTGAAAAATCACAACAGACTATCATAAGTCTATCCTTCGCTGAACATGCCCATAGACAGCATGTCGGCAGGCGGCCGATGGCTCGGGAAATCCCTCTGCGCCGTGGATAAAATCAAGAATCACAATATTTCTGAAACTCGGGCGAGTTTGTTCCGTATCTCCTCGCGTCCCCAAGAATGGGAAGAGAAAAACCCGAGGAGTTCGACATCATGCGTAGATACGCCACCCTTTTGCTCGCCGGTACGATCGCCGTTTCGGCCCTTGCCACCGCCGCCTACGCCGAAAACCCGATGGTTGGCGGCGCCGCCATGTATGCCAACAAGAACATCGTCGAGAACGCCGTGAACTCGAAGGATCACACCACGCTGGTCGCCGCCGTGAAGGCCGCCGGCCTTGTCGAGACGCTGCAGGGCGCCGGTCCGTTCACCGTGTTCGCGCCGACCAACGAAGCCTTCGCAGCCCTTCCGGCCGGTACGGTCGAGACGCTGCTCAAGCCAGAAAACAAGGACAAGCTCACCAAGATCCTGACCTGCCATGTCATCGGCGCCAAGGCGATGGGAGCAGATGTGGCCGCGATGGCCAAGGCTGACGGCGGCACCCACAAGGTCAAGACGGTCGGCGGCTGCGAATTGTCGCTCAAGGCCGACGGCGGCAAGGTCACGGTCACCGACGAGAACGGCAATGTCGCCAATGTGACGATCGCCGATGTCGAACAGTCCAATGGCGTCATCCACGTCATCGACAAGGTTCTTTTGCCCAAGATGTAACAAGGGGCTTGCTGCCGGCGAACTGACGGCAAGGACCCTCCGTCGATTGCACGATCCCGCTCCCGTGATCCGCAATTGGCCCGTGCACTTCGCGCCCGCCTGCATTCGGATGTGGGAGGGCGCGGAGTGTTCGTTCGAGGGGCTACCGTCACCGGCTTTTGATTTCCGCGCGGCGGTGTAGTTTGGCAAAAGGACATCAGGAGGAACTGGTCATGAACCGTCGCGACTTTCTTTTGAGCGGTGCCGCCGCCATCGGCGTGATCGGGGCCGCGGCAACGATGCTGCGCATGGGCGATCCGCAGGCAGCACAAGCGGCCGAGAGCTTCGAGGTCGTCAAGACCGACGCCGAGTGGAAAGCCATCCTGTCGCCGGCCGCCTTCGACGTGCTGCGCAAGGAAGGCACGGAGTACCCCGGCACCAGCCCGCTGCTCAACGAACACCGCAAGGGCATTTTCGCCTGTGCCGGCTGCGACCTGCCGGTCTATTCGTCGGAGACGAAATTCGATTCCGGCACCGGATGGCCGAGCTTCTGGCAAGAGATCCCCAAGGCGATCGGCACGACCGTGGACAGGTCGCTCGGCATGACGCGTACCGAGGCACATTGCCGCCGCTGCGGCGGCCATCTCGGCCATGTCTTCGACGACGGTCCGGCGCCGACCGGCCTGCGCCACTGCATCAACGGCGTCGCGCTGACCTTCAAACCGGCCACGGCCTGAGTCCATAGACCCGAATGCAAAAAACTCCGGGCTTGCGGCCCGGAGTTTTTTACGCGGTCAGAGCTTTTCGGGCGTGGACTGGAGGAGCTTCCCGAAACCGCTGCCCACGTATCCTTGTCTTGTCGCAATCTCCAAGGGAAAGCGCTGCGCGCTTTTCCCGGGAAAACCGCCTTACACTTTTCCTGGAATTGCTCCCTATCAGTGCCCCCCACCGCCGCCGCCACCCGGTGCGGCCGGCTTGCGGATCAGCATGGTGAACAGGCCAAGCGTCGCAAACAGCACCGTCAGCATGAAGAACACGTCCATGAAGGACAGCAACGCCGCCTGCTGCTGGACCATGCCAGACAACTTGGAGATCGCAGCGCTTGTCGCATCGAGGCCGGGGGTCTGCTCGAAATTGCGGGTCATGTTCTGCAGCTTGGTCTGCGCGGCTTCACTGCCCCATTGCACATGCTCGGAGAGCCTTGCGTAGTGGAAGGCGTTGCGGTCGATCAGCACGGTATTGATCAGCGCAAGGCCGACGGCACCGCCAAGGTTGCGGGTGAGATTGAACAGGCCGGACGCGTTCTTCAGCCGCTCGGGCGGCAAGGTGCCGAGCGCGATGTTGTTGATCGGAACCATGCACAGCATCATCGAACAGCCGCGCAGGATCTGCGGGATGAGCAGCTCATAGAAATCCCAGTCGGCGGTCAGATGCGTCATCCACCAGGTGCCGGTGGCGAAGCCGAAGAAGCCGATCATCATCATCAGGCGCGGGTCCATCTTGTTCGACAGGATGCCCGAGATCGGCGCGGTGAAGAACATCGCCAGGCCGCTGACGAAC
>NZ_RZRA01000767.1:0-2837 GCF_003998945.1 Mesorhizobium sp. M7A.F.Ca.CA.003.01.2.1
CCAGGAAGATGGTCGAAAACGTGCCCGATACGGTCGACCCGCTGCTGTTGCCGCCGTCGCAACCTGATCGCGAGACCTTGCGACGGCAGTCGGCCGACATGGGTGTCGATCCGCAACGCTAGCCGCGATCCCTTCTCTTCAGACCGGCCCCAGTCCTGCATGGGTTAGGTGTGCCCGCATCGATGTTGCGAACAAAGCAGAAACGATGCTTGATGGGCGATGAACCTCGCCACCGCTGATTCGACCTTTCGGGAACCGACCGTCCAGCCTGCCTATCTCGCGCGGCTGAACGATGCCCAGCGCCAGGCCGTCGAGCACGGCGCCGGTCAGATTGCCGGCCCGTTGCTGGTCATTGCCGGCGCCGGATCTGGCAAGACCAACACGCTGGCGCATCGCGTCGCTCATCTGATCGTCAAGGGCGCCGACCCGCGCCGCATCCTGCTGATGACGTTTTCGCGCCGCGCGGCATCCGAAATGGCCAGGCGCGTCGAGCGTATTGCCGGCGAGGTGCTCGGCCGCGATGCAGCCGTCATCACCGATGCGCTGACCTGGGCCGGCACCTTTCACGGCATCGGCGCGCGGCTGTTGCGCGACTATGCGCTGGAGATCGGTCTCGACCCGGCCTTCACCATCCATGATCGCGAGGATTCCGCCGACCTGATGAATCTGGTCCGCCACGAACTCGGCTTCTCGAAGACGGAAGCGCGTTTCCCCACCAAGGGCACTTGCCTTGCCATCTATTCGCGCGCGGTGAACGCGCAGGCGCCGCTCAACGAGGTGTTGGGTTCCGCCTTTCCCTGGTGCGCCGGCTGGGCGGAGCAGCTGAAAGAATTGTTCGCCGGTTATGTCGAGGCCAAGCAGGCGCAAAACGTGCTCGATTACGACGATTTGCTGCTCTACTGGGCGCAGATGGCGGCGGAGCCCGAGATAGCGGCGCATCTGGGCGGGCGTTTCGACCATGTGCTGGTCGACGAATACCAGGACACAAATCGCCTGCAGGCTTCGATCCTCATGGCGCTGAAACCCGACGGCGCCGGGCTGACGGTGGTGGGCGACGATGCGCAATCGATCTATTCGTTCCGCGCCGCCGAGGTTCGCAACATCCTCGACTTCCCCAATCAGTTCGCGCAAGCCGCCGACGTGGTGATGCTGGAGCGCAATTACCGCTCGACCGAGACCATCCTTGCTGCCGCCAACGCGGTGATCGGCGAAGCCTCGGAGCGCTTCACCAAAAACCTGTGGTCGGAGCGCAAATCCAGCGACAGGCCAAAACTGGTGACCGTGCGCGACGAAGTCGAGCAGGCCAATTTCGTCTGCGACACCATCCTGGCCGAGCGCGAGGCGGGCACAGCGCTGAAATCCCAGGCGGTGCTGTTTCGCGCCTCGCATCACAGCGGGCCGCTGGAGATCGAACTGACGCGGCGCAACATTCCCTTCGTCAAATTCGGCGGCCTGAAGTTTCTCGATGCCGCCCACGTCAAGGATGTGCTGGCGGTGCTGCGCTTTGCCGAAAACCCGCGCGACCGGGTCGCCGGTTTTCGCGTATTGCAACTCTTGCCTGGCATCGGCCCTTCGGCCGCCGCGCAGATCGTCGAGACCATGACGACGGCGCTGGACGAGGCCATGGGGCTGGCCGGCTGGCGTCCGCCGCAACGCGCGGCGGACGACTGGCCTGGCTTCGTCGCGCTCTATTCCGGCCTGCGCGCCGGCGCCAGATGGCCGGCCGACCTCGAACAGATCAGGCTGTGGTACGAGCCGCATCTGGAACGCATCCACGAGGACGCGACGACGCGCCGGGCCGACCTGTTGCAACTTGAGCAGATCGGCTCGGGCTATGCCTCGCGCGAGCGCTTCCTGACCGAACTGACGCTCGATCCGCCGGACGCCACCAGCGACCAGGCTGGGCCGCCGCATCGCGACGAGGATTATCTGATCCTGTCGACCATCCACTCGGCCAAGGGCCAGGAGTGGAAAAATGTCTTCGTGCTCAACACCGTCGATGGCTGCATCCCGGCCGATCTCGGCGTCGGCACCAAGGAGGACATCGAGGAGGAGCGCCGGCTGCTCTATGTCGCGATGACACGGGCCAAGGACAATCTCAACCTGGTCATGCCGCAGCGTTTCTTTCCACATGGCCAGGCGGCGCGCGGCGACCGCCATCTCTATGCCTCGCGCACCCGTTTCATCCCGGCCTCGATCCTCGCCGCGTTCGAACAGATGTCGTGGCCAAGCGCGCTGGCCGCGCAGGGCAGGGCGGCCCGGCCGGAGGTGCGCGTCGACATTGGCGCCCGTATGCGCGGCATGTGGAAATAGCCGAGGCCATGCCGCAGCCGCCGATCAGGATCGCCATCGCCGGCGCGCTCGGCCGCATGGGCCGCCAGATGACGGACGCCGTGCGGGTCGATCCACGGCTGGCGCTCGCTGCGCGGTTCCATCGGCCCGGCGCTGCCGGCGATGGGCTGGTCAGCCGCGAGGAGGCGCTTGCCACGGCCGATGTGGTCATCGACTTCACGACGCCGGCGGCCTCGGCTGACCTGGCAAGGTTTTGCGCCGCCCGCGGCGGGCCGGCCCTGGTCATCGGATCGACCGGTTTCGATGCGACTGAATTCGCCGACATCGCCGAGGCCGCGAAGACCATCGCCATCGTGCGCTCCGGCAGCTTTTCGCTGGGGCTGAACATGCTGGTCGGATTGGTCGAACAGGCGGCGACAGCGCTCGATCCCGAAGACTGGGACGCCGAGGTCTTCGAGGCGCATCACCGACACAAGATCGACGCGCCGTCAGGTACCGCTTTGATGCTTGGCCAGGCCGTGGCCGGCGGCCGCAAGGTCGAGCTC
>NZ_RZRA01000768.1:0-2835 GCF_003998945.1 Mesorhizobium sp. M7A.F.Ca.CA.003.01.2.1
CCCGCAGCCGGGCGCCCCGAAATCGAGAACCTACTTCTGGATGCAGGTGTCGACCGTATCCTTGGTGCACTCGTCGAGGCCGGTGAACACCGGATCGGCGACCGCCTTGCCTTCGATCAGGTCGATCATCACCGACGGTGCCTTGTAGCCCATTTCGAACGGCCGCTGGCCGACCAGAGCCGTTACAAGGCCGTCACGAGCGATCGCAATCTCGTCGCCGATCGTGTCGGCAGCGCCGATGACGAAGTCGTTGCTGGCGATCCGGTCCTTGAGCGGTCCGAACAGATCGCGATAGGGCTGCGGCGCGCCGAACAGCGGCCAACCGCCCATGATGCCGAAGGCGTCCAGCTTGGGGTTGGCGGCGAGGATGTCGGTCATCGCCTGCACGCCCTTGGCGCCATCGTCGTTGGTGAACACCGGGCAGCCGGCGACTTCGGTCCAGCCACCTTCACCGGCAAGTGCGGCGAGGCCCTCCTTGCCCGACAGTGCGTCACGCATGCCTTGCGCACGGCGCAGGATGTTGTCGGCTGCCGGGTTGCCTTCGATGGTGCAGATCGTGCCACCATTCGGCTTGCCCTTCTTGATGTACTCGCCGATCTTCTTGCCCATCAGGTAATTGTCGGTACCGAGATAGGTCTTGCGAAGACCTGCGTCTTCCTTGCTGAGATCGGCATCGACCGTCATGATCGGGATCGACGGATTGGCACTCTTGATCGTCTGCGCGATCAGCGGCGCGTTGGACGGCGAGATCGCCATCGCCACCGTGTCGGCCTTGCTCAGCATGTCCTGGACGATCTGCGCCTCGCCGGCCTCGTCCGAAGTCGACGCCGGACCGGTGTAGAAGCATTCATATTCCGAGCTGGCGTTTTCCTTGTTCCATTTCTCGCAGCCCTGGTGGATGGCCTCGAAGAACGGATTGTCGAGACCTTTCACGACAATGACGAGCTGTTTCTTGGCCAAAGCCGGCCCGGCACCCAACGCCATGGCGGCGACGGCGGCGAGCAAAAGTGTTTTCCTCATGTCAGTCCTCCCTTGAAACAAACGGACACGGCGTGCCCGCCATACAGATCGACCGGATGCGTGATGACCGAGGGTCGTTTCGCGAGCGCTCGTGTCGCCAGGACAGATCGATAAGCATTTCCAGATTCGGCTTCAGATCAGCTCACACACAGGTGCCGCCGGATCCTGGACCGTCAAACCTCCGCCAATTCCGGCCGGCGACCGCCAGCGGGGATCGGCATAATCTCCTCCGACGCTTAGCTAATATCGGCTTGGCGCCAACGTCAATGCTATTTGTCCTACAAAACGGATTTTTAAAATAGTCCTGGCCCAATTCGTCCGACAATTGATTGACGTGCGCCGGCTTTTGCGTAAAAGAACGCTAACGCCGTCTTCGGGAGGAGCCGGGGAGAGCGAGGCCAAAGCAGCGTCGGCATCCACGCCGGTAACAGCTGCAGGTCGCAAAGCACGGGGAGGCAAAGGCTGGTGGCGGTTCTCGAACTCACCAACATCTCAAGGCATTTCGGCGCCATCCAGGCCGTCAACGACGTTTCGCTGTCGATCGAGCCCGGACAGGTGGTCGGCCTGATGGGCGACAACGGCGCCGGCAAGTCGACGCTGGTCAAGATGATCGCTGGCAATTTCCGCCCGAGCCATGGCACCATGCACATGGACGGCAAGGAATTGATCCTGCACAAGCCGGCGGAAGCCCGCCAGCACGGCATCGAGATCGTCCACCAGGACCTTGCGCTCTGCAACAATCTGACTGCCGCCGCCAATGTCTATCTCGGCCGTGAGTTGCGGCGCGGCGTCGGGCCGTTCCGGATCCTCGACTATGCCTCGATGTACAAGCGTGCCGGCCAGCTCTTCGCCGAATTGAAGTCCGAGACCCGTCCGCGCGACCTCGTCAAGCAGATGTCGGGCGGCCAGCGCCAGGCGGTGGCGATTGCCCGCACCATGCTGTCGCAGGCCAAGATCGTGCTGATGGACGAACCGACGGCGGCGATCTCGGTGCGCCAGGTCGCCGAAGTGCTGAACCTTATCCGCCATTTGCGCGATCAGGGCATCGCCGTCGTTCTGATCAGCCACCGCATGCCTGACGTGTTCACCGTCGCCGACCGCGTCATCGTCATGCGGCGCGGGCGCAAGGTCGCCGACAAGACGATTGCGTCGAGCTCGCCCGAGGAAGTCACCGGGCTGATCACCGGCGCTATCGAACAGGTTTGATTTCAAGCGAATTCCACCACGCACAGCAGATGAAGGTCGACGATGGCACTGACAATTGACCAGCCGATCGAGCATAAGCAGCAATCCTTGGCCGCGAGACTGTTTGCCAGCCAGACTTTCTGGGTGGTGATCGCGGTCATCCTTGCCTGCGTGTTCCTGTCGTTTGCCACCGACGCTTTCGCCACCTCGAAGAACCTCTACAACATCACCCGCAACATCACCTTCGTCGCCATCATCGCGCTCGGCATGACCTTCGTCATCATCACCGGCGGCATCGACCTGTCGGTCGGCTCGGTGCTATGCCTGTCGTCGATGGTGCTGGCCGTCACCATGCATGCCGGCTACTCGATCGAGGTCGGCATCCTGGCCTCGATTGCCACCGCGCTCGCCATTGGCGCCTTCAACGGCGTGCTGATCGCCTATCTCGGCTTTCCACCCTTCGTGGTGACGCTCGGCATGCTGTCGATCGCCCGAAGCCTCGCCATGGTCGCCTCCAACAACACGGTGGTCTTCCAGTTCGGGCCGGACCATGCCAAGCTTCTGTCATTGGGCGGCGGCGCCTGGGTGTTCGGCATCGCCAACCCGGTGCTTTACATGATCCTTCTGGCG
>NZ_RZRA01000769.1:0-2832 GCF_003998945.1 Mesorhizobium sp. M7A.F.Ca.CA.003.01.2.1
CTGGAGCACATGCTGACCGAGGCCAGCCAGATGCTGTCGGGCATGTCGCGCGGCGCCGGCCTGGTGCTGGCCGCCAAAAACGAGGTGGCGCTGAAGCACATCGAATTCATCCAGCTTGAGCCGACGAAGGCGCTGGCGGTGCTGGTGTCGCAGAATGGCGACGTCGAAAACCGCGTCGTCGACCTGCCCGCCGGGATCACCGTCTCGCAACTGCACGAGGCCTCGAATTTCCTCAACGCCCATATACGCGGCCGCACGCTGGCCGAGGCGCGGATCGAGATCGCTCGCATCAAGGAAGAAACCAGGGCCGCGCTCGACACGCTGTCGCAGGACCTGGTGGAGAAGGGGCTGGCGGTGTGGGCCGGCGCCGACAGCGGCCTGCCGGCACGGCTCATCGTGCGCGGGCGTGCCAATCTGCTTGAAAACGTCACCGCCCAGGCCGACATCGAGCTGCTGCGCCATCTGTTCGAGGACATGGAGACGCAGGACGGGCTTATCCAGCTGCTTGACCTCGCCGAGCAGGGCTCGGGTGTGCGCATCTTCATCGGCTCGGAAAACAAGCTGTTTTCGCTGTCGGGCTCGTCGCTGGTCGTCGCCCCCTATCGCGACAAGGATGCCCGCGTCGTCGGCGCGCTCGGCGTCATCGGCCCGACCCGGCTGAATTACGCGCGCATCGTCCCAATGGTCGACTATACGGCGCAGCTGATTTCACGCATGCTGCGCTGAGCTGATCCAACCGAGGAGACGACGATGGCGCTCGAAGAATTCAAGGCCCGGATCAGCCTGCTGCTCGAGGAGATGGTCAACCAGCCGGAAGACCAGCACGAGATCCAGGAGCAGCTGCGCGAAAAACTGCAGGAAATGCGCGCCATGGGCCTGCCGCTGCCGGCTGACCTCGTCGAGTTGGAAAAACGCCTCGACGACGATTTCTACGCCGCCGGGACCTGAACCGGAAAACCGCAAGCTTCCTTCACCTCATCGTGTGCCGTGGAACGATCGACGAAACCGGTCGTTCCTGTTTTCACGCCCGAACACTGGAGGACCGAATGATGCGTTTTGCCGGCCCGGCACTTTCCGCCGCACTGTTTGTCTCGACCGCTTCATTCGCCCAGCAGGCGGACGAACCGGTACTGAAAGGCGCGGCTGCCTTCGGCGACTGGCGAGCGGACAAGCCGGGCACCCGCCGGCTGATCAGACCGGATGATCTGCCCAAGCCCAATGCCACCCGGTCGACCTCGAACAGCGCCGGCATCGCGGACATGCCGGCAGACGCGAAGCTGCAACTGCCGCCGGGGTTCTCGGCCGAGCTGGTTGCATCGGGCATCGACAATCCACGCGTCGTGCGCGTCGCGCCGAATGGCGACCTGTTCGTCGCCGACAGCAAAGCCAACCAGGTCCGCATCTATCGCCTCGCCGAAGGCAGTGCGAAGCCGGCGCAGGACGGCATCTTTGCCGGCAATCTCAACCGACCCTATGGCATTGCCTTCTATCCGCCGGGCCCTGACCCGCAATGGGTCTATGTCGCCAACAGCGACAGCATCGTGCGCTTTGCCTACCGCAATGGCGAACTGAAGGCCTCCGGCGACCCGGAAACCATCGTCGGCAACATCCCCGCCAGTCATCACTGGACCCGCGATATCGCCTTCTCGCCGGACGGCAAGACGCTTTACCTTTCGGTCGGCTCGGGATCGAATGTCGCCGAGGACATGGGCCGGGAGCCGAAAGGCGGACTCGATGCCTGGGCGAAATCGCAGCCGCTGGGTGCAGCCTGGGGTTCTGAAGACGGCCGCGCCGACGTGCTGACCTTCGATCCCGATGGCAAGAACGGCCGCATCTTTGCCGCCGGCCTGCGCAACTGCTCGGGTATGACCGTGCAGCCGGCGACCGGCGCGCTGTGGTGCGTCGTCAACGAACGCGATGCGCTTGGCGACAATGTGCCACCCGAATACGCGACCGTGGTCAAGGAGGGTGCCTTCTATGGCTGGCCCTGGTACTATATCGGCAACAATGAGGATCCGCGCCACAAGGGTGAGCGCCCCGATCTTGCCGGCAAAACGACCGTTCCCGATGTGCTGATGCAGGCGCATTCGGCGCCGCTCACCATCGCCTTCTACGAGGGGAAGAGCTTTCCAGCTGAATACAAGGGCGATGCGTTCGTCGCTCTGCATGGTTCATGGAACCGCGGCAACAGGACCGGCTACAAGGTGGTGCGGTTGCTGTTCAAGGACGGCAAGCCGACCGGCGCGTATGAGGATTTCATCACCGGCTTCGTCGTTTCCAACGGTGAGGTCTGGGGCCGGCCGGTCGGCGTGGCGATTGCGAGCGACGGTGCGCTGATCGTCAGCGAGGACGGCAACGGCACCATCTGGCGTGTCACCCATGGCGACGGTCCGTCCTGATCTGCTCAGGTAACGCAGGCCCCCTCACCCGGATTGCCAACCGAATTGCGAAGAGCAATTCGGGAACAATCCGACCTCTCCCCGAGGGGAGAGGAGTCAGCAGACGCTGGCGCCCGTCTCTTCTCCCCTCGGGGAGAAGGTGGCCGCGAAGCGGCCGGATGAGGGGGCTTCGTAAGGCGAGCCCTCGATATCTGGTGCAATGGAATCCGGCCCCAGGGAATTCAATCTTGGCCTGTCCCATGCAATAAAACGCTCTGATCCGAGACCAGTGCCATGACCCTTACCGGATTCCTCGCCTATAGTGCGGCCCTCGGCATCGCCGCCGCGATTCCTGGTCCCGGCATCACCGCGCTGGTCGCCCGTGCGCTCGGCTCAGGCTTCCGCTCGTCGCTGGCGATGTCGTTTGGCCTGATGGTTGGCGACATCACCTATC
>NZ_RZRA01000076.1:0-9913 GCF_003998945.1 Mesorhizobium sp. M7A.F.Ca.CA.003.01.2.1
CGTCGACGGCATCGCGCATTTCCCAGGTCCAGTATTCGTCATGGCCGACGAACACGGCGCAGTCATAGCCGTCGAGAATTTCCGGCGAAAAATGCAGATCATGCTGGCTGGCGAGATCGACTTGATAGCCGGCCCGCTCGGCGAAGCGGAAAAAATGGCTGTCGTAGCTGGCCCAGCCGGACGAAGCGTATTTCTTCGAATGGCCGGTGGCGAGCGCCCACTCCATGTGCGGATAGCGCGGCACGGTCTTCGGCGGCACAGCGACCTCCAGCGGCACACGCGGCGCATCCTTGGGCAGCACGACGAAGCCACGGCACCAGGGGCGCTGCGTCGAGACGATGGGCGAATACTGGTTGCGATCCGGCCCGGTGATGCCCTGATAGTGGTTGGAGCCGCCCCAGGTGTTGTAGGCCAGCCATGTGCCTGTCGCCGCCACCTGGAGCACGCGGCCAGGTTTGCGGCCCGGCTGCGGGCAGACGATGAAAATATGGTGGCATTGGATCGGCTTGCCGTCGAGCCCGTCGGCGGTCAGCGTGACCCGATAGGCGCCGGACGGCCAGCCCGCTCCGACGCGAAATTCGAAGGATGGGTCCCAACCGCAGCCTTCAGCCGAACACTGGTCGGGTGTGTCCTGCCAGCGTGCCGCGATGCCCGATTTCTCGAATACTTTGTTTTCGCTGCCGCCATCTCGGGTGATTGTGATGCCGAACGTCGCAGCTGTCGAACTGACATGCAAAGCCACCGTTTCGCCGGCGCGATAGGAAAACCGGTCGCTGTAGCACCAGATCTCGCCGCGCTCGCCATCCATGCCTGGCCACTCGTAATAGTGGCCGCGCACCGCGTGGCGGCGCTGCTCCGGCGTCAGTCCGAAATCGGGGAATTCCGTGTTTGGGCTGGTCATGGTCATACTCAGGCGGAAAGATATTTCTTGAGGAAGCTGCGCGTGCGGTCCTTCTGCGGCGCGCGGAACATGTCGCCGGGCGGGCCTTCCTCGACGATCACGCCGTCATCCATGAACAGCACCCTGTCGGCCACTTCGCCGGCAAAGCGCATCTCATGCGTTACGATGAGCATGGTCATGTGTTCGGCGGCAAGCTGTTTCATCACCGCGTTGACCTCGTCGACCAGTTCCGGATCGAGCGCCGAGGTGGCTTCGTCGAACAGCATCACCTTGGGCTGCATCGCCAGTGCACGGGCAATGGCCACACGCTGCTTCTGGCCGCCCGAAAGCCGCGAGGGGTAGGCGTCGATCTTGTCGGCGAGCCCGACCTTGGACAAGAGGCTATGCGCCAGCGCATGCGCGTCACTTTTGGTCATGCCTTTTAGGATGATCGGTCCCATGGAAATGTTCTCGATCACGGTCAGATGCGGGAACAGATTGAAGTGCTGAAACACCATGCCCATCTGCTGGCGCACCTTGTTGATGTGCCGCTCGAAGGCATGGCCGTGCAGCTTCTGGTTGACCTGCACGCCGTCGAGCCAGACTTCACCGGAGTCCAGGGATTCCAAATGGTTGATGGAGCGCAGCAGCGTGCTCTTGCCGGAGCCACTCGGGCCGATGATGGCGACGATCTGCCCGCGATCGACCGACAGGCCTATGCCTTTGAGAACCTCGACGGCGCCAAACGATTTGCGCGCGCCGCGAACCTCGACCATTGGCCGCTGCGTGCTCATCGGGAAACCTCCACATGTCTTTCAAACCGACGCAAAGCCGCCTCGAGCACAAGATTGAGAATGTAATAAAGCGCCGCTGCGGTGATGTAGAACTCGAACGGGCGGAACGTTTCGCTGATCGCCAGCTGGGCCGAATGGACCAACTCGGCGATGCCGATGACCGAGACGATCGAGGATTCCTTCAACAGCGCGATCAGATTACCGCCGATCGGTGGTGCCGTGTTGCGGATGGCTTGCGGTATCACGACATGGCGCAGCGTCTGCCACTTGCCGAAGCCGATGCTGCGCGCACCCTCCGTCTGGCCGACATCGACGGCCACGATGCCGGCGCGGATGATGTCGGCATTGTAGACGGCAAAGTGCAGGCCGAGCCCAACAATGCCGGCGGCAAGGGCAGGAATGTCGATGCCGATCTGCACCAGGCCGAAATAGATCAGGAACAGCTGCAACAGCAGCGGCGTGCCCATGAACACCCACATGAGCGCGCGCACGGGATAGGCAACGATCTTAGGGGCGTAGAGCACGATGACCGCGAACAGGATGCCGCCGACGAAGCTGAGTGCGCCCGCCGAGACCGTCAGCACCGCCGTCCACCAGGCACCAATCAACAGAAGGTCCCAGTAGGGCGCGACGACGGTGAAATCCAAACCTTGCATCGTGCTCTCCGGTCAGACGATGGCGAAGCGTTTGTCGAGCAGGTCGACGATCCGCGCAACCGCGTAGACCATGATCATGTAGAGCAGGGCTGCAACGCCGAATATCTCGAACGGCTTGTAGGTGGAGCCGATGAAGCGCTGGGCGGTGTAGGTCAGTTCGACGACTGAAATGGTCGACACAAGTGCTGATCCCTTCAACAAAGCAACCGTATTGACCCCGAGCGGCCGGATCATCAGCCGTGCGGCCTGCGGCAGCACGACCTTGCGCAAGGTCTGGAAACGGCTGAAGCCTGTTGTGCGGGCGGCCTCCGTCTGGCCCCTGTCGACCGCGACCAGCGCACCACGGATCGATTCCGCCATATAGGCGCCGATGTTGAGACCGAGGCCGATAACGCCGGCGGCGAACGGCTCCAGATTGATGCCGATCTGCGGGCCGCCGAAATAGAGCACGAAGAGCTGGATCAGGCACGGCGTGCCGCGAAACAGGCTGACATAGAGCGTGCCGATGGTCCGCAGGATTGCCGATTTCGACATCTTGGCGGCCGCGGCCAATGAAGCAGCCGCGAGGCCCAGGATCAGGGCCAACACCGTGATCTCGATCGTCACCAAGGCGGCCTCCACGAAGAACGGGAAGACGCGCTGCATCAAGGAGAAATCCATGAAAGGGTCCAGCAGGAGTAACGCTCGGCTTCAGGCGGCTTTGCTCGCCTGAAGCCAGGAGAGATCAGCGGATGTCGCTGCCGACCCACTTCATCGAGATCTTTTCGTAGCTGCCGTCCGCCAGCATGTCGTCCAGCGCCTTCTGCATCGCAGCCTTGAGCTCCGGATTGTCCTTGCGGATGGCGATGCCGATGGCAACAGCGCCGCCTTCGATATCGGGCGTGTTGAGCTTGCGGACCTTCTCGCCCGTCTCCTTGACGGCAACCATGACCGGAATGTTGTCGACGACTATCGCGTCGACGCGGCCGGCCCTCAGCTCCAGCAGCATTTCCGGCAGGCCCTTGTAGGTACGGATATCCCAGCCACCCTTTTCGCGCGCCCATTTCTCATGCGTCTCGCCCAGCGTCACGCCAATGGTCTTGCCCTTGAGGTCGTCGAGGCTCTGCACTTTCGACTGCTCGCTGACGAAAACGGCGCGGCCGGCGTGGTAGTAAGGCCCGACGAAATCGACCACCTTTTCACGCTCAGGCGTGATCGTCATCGAGCCAACGACGGTGTCGTATTTGTTGGCGAGCAGGCCGGCAATGATGCCGTCCCAGGCCGTGGTGATGATGGTGCCCTTGACACCGATGCGCTCGGCGATGGCCTTGCCGATATCGGCGTCGAAACCGACGACTTCATTCTGGTCGTTGACGAAGTTGAAGGGCGGATACTGACCGCTCATGGAAATCTTCAGCTCGCCCGCCGCCTTGATCTTTTCGAGGTCGTCGGCCCTGGCCGAAACGGCAGTGAAGGTCGACGCAAGCAGCAGGGCCGCAACGGCGATGCCGGAAAATACTCTGTTCATCTGATTTCCTCTCCTCTGGATGGCGCGCAAGGTTTGTTCTTGGGAGGCGTGCAGACGCTTTCCTGTCATCAATGATTGCCTTTGCGGTATCATTGCGCAAATAGATAATGCGAATAGAGAGCATAGATATCAGGAATGGTACTTCCACGCCCCGAACGGCTGGTCTGGGATCTCGACTGGAACCTTCTGAGGACATTCGTCGTCATCGCGGAGGTGAAGGGCATCACGCGAGCTGCGGAGCGACTGAACCTCAAGCAACCCAGCGTCAGCAATGCTCTGCGGCGACTGGAGGACCGGGTGGGCCGGCGTCTGGTCGAGCGCGACGCGACGCGCTTCGAACTGACCGAGGTCGGGCGGCTTCTCTACGAGCAGAGCGTCGAGGTGTTCGGCACCATATCGCAGTTGCCGCTGCTGATGCGCGGCATCAGCGACGATGTTACCGGCCATGTGATGATCGCGACGGCAAGCCATGTCGTCTCGCCGCTCTTTGATCAGGCGCTGTCCGAGTTCCACAGCAACTACCCGCACGCCAGCATCACCATTTCAGTCGCAGCAAGCACCGAAGTCGCCAAGCAGGTGAGGGAGCGGCGTGCTTCCTTCGGCATCTGCCTGGTCAGCCAGCGCGATCCGGCGCTGGAATATGCGATGGTCTACCGCGAGTTCTTCGGCTTCTTCTGTGGGCCGCAGCACAGGCTTTACGGGCAAACCGGGCTGACGCTGACCGATCTCCGAGGCGAGCCCTCGGTATCGTTCCAGACCGACCATATCTCGGATGCGTTGCGGCCGGTCGCGCTGTTGCGCAGCGAGGCCCGGCTCAATGCCGATGTCGTCGGCGTGTCCTCGAGCCTGGAAGAGGTGCGGCGCATGATCGTCGCCGGGTTGGGCATTGGGCCGCTGCCGCTGCACGTCGCGCGGCGGGATGTGGCGGATGGAATGCTGTGGCGGCTGCCGCCCTATGACGCGCCGCCGGCCATCGACATCTTCCTGCTGGTCAATCCGGACAAGGTGATGAACCGCGCCGAGAAGGCGCTGCTGTCAGGGCTGCAGACGCTGATTGCCGACACGCCCCTCGATGACCGCATCTACATAGGCTGACGGGCGGAGACAGGCTTATTCGATCAAGAAGGCCGAAGAGCGGTCGCGCATCGGCTCGTCCAGAGCGACCGAGGCGCGCGCGGCAAGGTCGAAGCGCACGCTTGTCGTCCGGCTCGATGCGCGGACAATGCCGTCGAGCGAGCCCAACATCACCTGTTCGAAGGTGATGGAGGTGCGGCCGATCTTCACGACATGCGAGCGGATGGTGATGAGTGCACCGGCTTTCGTTTCATGCCGATAGTCGATTTCGGTGCGCACGTCGGCCCATCCGATCTGCGACGCCTGGTTGTCGTCCTGTCCGGCAATATGGCCGAGAAGCTGGAAGCTGGCATCATCGAACATCGCCGCGTAGTGACGCACATTCACGTGCCCCATCACGTCGCACATCCAGGGATGAGCGACGCCGACAAAGGTGACGAGAGATTTGCTCATGGGGATTTGCTCCGTGGCCTTCGACGATCGCGCAGACGCAATATCGAAACGCGCGACGACAGGCAAACGATCTGCTGTCCCTGGCATCTTCGAACCGAGAATGGCCTTCGGACTTCGTATTCGTTAGCCGCACCCTTGGCCACCTCCATCAAACGGACTATTTCAGGGGTGGCGGCGTTTCCGCCACGGGGGTCGGCATGCTCAGAGTGCAAAAGGTCAAGGTCGACGAGATCTACGTGCCGACGGCGCGCAAGAAAACGCTGCATCCCGAGACCGTCCGCCATCTCGCCGAGGACATTCTGGAAAACGGCATGAAGACGCCGATCCAGGTCCGCCATGACGGCAAGCGCCACATCCTCGTCGAAGGCCTGCACCGGCTGGAAGCGGCAAAGTGGCTCGGCGAGACCGAGATCGAGGCCTATCTGGTGCAAGCCAAGCGCCACTAAGGCTTTGGCCCATCGATCACTTTGTCATCCTCGGGTCTCCGCGACGGAGCTGCGTTCGTGCTCCGCCCGTGGATGACGAAGGTGAGTGACGCCTCGGGTCAATCGAAACGGTGTCGCAAAATTTTCGCTGGCCGATGTCGGCTTGCGGTTCATCGGCTCGTCCTTGGGACGGAAGCCAGATCAAACGCAGGACGCCATCATGACCACCAAGCTCGACATCGCCCCCACCAACGACCGCGAACTGGTTCTCGCCCGCATCATCGATGCGCCGCGCGAGAACGTCTATCGCTGCTGGACCGATCCGAAACTGATCACGCGCTGGTTCTCTCCAAAACCGTGGACGACGCCGCGCGCGGAGATGGATGTGCGCGCCGGTGGCTCGAGCCTTGTCGTCATGGCCAGCCCGGACGGCAACGAGTTCCCCAACCCAGGTGTCTTCCTCGAAGTCGTTGCCGGCAGGAAGATCGTCCTCACCGACGCCTACACTGAGGCTTGGCAGCCTTCGGAAAAGCCGTTCATGACCGTCGCGCTGACCTTCGAGGACGAGGGCAACGGCAAGACCCGCTACATCGCTCGGGTCAGGCACTGGAGCGTCGCCGACCGCGAACAGCATGAGAAGATGGGGTTCCACGAGGGCTGGGGACAGTGCGCCGACCAGCTCGAAGAACTCGCCAAAACGCTTTGATCCGCATAACGCCTTGATATCGACAGGAGAGGAGATCGATATGTTCAAAACCCTGTTTTTCGCCATTTTTGCTTCGGCCGCAGCACTGCTTGCCTGCCCGGGCATCATCAATGCAGAGGAGACAAAACCTGCCATGACGACTGAAACGAATGCACTGCCGAAGCCGGAAAAGTCCGGCCTTCTGACGATCAACGGCCTGAACTACTACTATGCAATCTATGGCAAGGGCGAGCCGCTGCTTCTGCTGCATGGTGGTCTTGGCACCACGGATATGTTCGCGCCGATCCTGCCGAAACTTGCCGAAAACCGCACCGTCATCGGCGTCGACCTGCAGGGTCACGGCCGCACCGCGCTGGGTGACCGACCATTCACCGTGGAGGCGATGGGCGACGACATGGCCGCCATCGTCAAGGCGCTCGGTTACAGCCAGGTCGATGTCATGGGCTATTCGCTAGGCGGCGGCGTCGCCTTCCGCATGGCCGTCCAGCATCCCGAAGCGGTGCGCCGCCTCGTCTTGGTATCGACCGGCTACGCCACGGACGGCTTCTATGACGAGATGCGTCCGCAGCAGGCACAGGTGAGCGCAGCCGCGGCTGAGTTCATGAAGGACACGCCGATGTACAAATCCTACGTCGCGGTGGCGCCACATCCGGAGGAGTTCCCGAAGCTCCTCGATGCGCTGGGCGGCTTCATGCGTCAGAACCGCGATTACTCGGCCGATGTCGCCAAGCTGAAGATGCCTGTCATGCTGGTCTATGGCGACAGCGATATGTATAAGCCCGAACACGAGATCAAGTTCTATCAGATGCTCGGCGGCGGACTGAAGGACGCCGGCTGGATGCGCGAGAACTTGTCGCAGAACCGCCTGGCGATCCTGCCCAACCGCACCCACTACGATGTCTTCTTCGCCCCGGAGCTGACGGCCGCCGCGCTGCCGTTCCTAAACGGCCAGACCAAGGTCAAGACCTGGGACGAGGTCGTCGGCGAAATGGAGTGAACGCCAAAACCGCCGGCTGTTGGCGGGCAGCCGGCATTCCGTGGCTCCATGACGGCTTTCGGCGTCATGGCTTCATCCCAACTCGCATCAGCACAAGCGATGACATTGCATCAAAGCTTTTCAATTGACCCAATCGGCCCCGCCGATACGTTGCGCGCCTATTCTCTCCCACCAGTGGATCCAGACAATGGCAAGATATGAGGGCGGATGCCTGTGCAAGGCGGTGCGCTACCGCGCGGACGCGGCTCCCATCAACGAACGCGTCTGCCACTGCCGGCTTTGCCAGAAGGCGATCGGCGCCGCCTTCAACGCACGCGTGCTGTTTCGCATCGAGGACGTGACGATCGATGGGCCGCTGGCGACTATAGGCTCTTCACCGGATCTCAAGCGCGGCTTTTGCCCGAGCTGCGGCACAACGCTGTTCTCCCGACGTGATTCCGCAGGGATTATCGGCATCACCACCGGTTCGCTCGACGATCCCACGGTTTTCAAGCCGCAAATGCATATTTTCACGGCCTCGAAGCAGCCTTGGCTGGTGCTTGATGACGGCCTGCCGAAATACGAAGGCGCCCCTCCGCCAGGCTAATTTTTCCCTTCTCCCCTTGTTGTGGAAGAAGGTGGATCGACGCGCAGCGCCAGGGGAAGGGAAGAGCGCAAGCATGGCCAAAATTTAATCCAAATCGACACGAGATAGCCGGCAAAGCGTCATTGGCGAGCCATCTTTGTCGTCCTATTTAAGGGTCGCGGGTACGGCATTCGAGGAGACGACGGATGAACGACAGCATCAGCACCCTGGACGAGCTTTTGAGAGATCCGATGGTCCTGCTTGTGATGGAGCGCGATCGTGTGCGTCCCGAACAGGTGCGCATGCTGCTCGAACGGGCTCGCCGGCCTTCGACCGATGAGCCCGAAGTGCCGCCGGCGCATGTGATCGCCAGGACATGCCAGAAACTCTGGCTCTGCCCGTAGTCGCTTTGCGATTTTCCCTGTGTGCCTCAAGCCGGCCCCAAGGTGGGCCGGTTTTCGAACGGCGTGCACCTCGGCGTGCCAGCTTACAAATCCGTAAATTGATTATCCGGCCCATGACGATAAGGCTTGCCCGGGATTGACCGATGGTCGGTCCACGCAACTCCGATCTCTCATGCACGGAATTCGATTTTGGCCGATATCTGCACCCAAGGCCTCGACACGGGCTTCGTCGGCCTGGGGTTCGCCAAGGTGGCGTTCCTCGGCGTGGTGCAAGGCATCACGGAACTGCTGCCAATTTCCTCGACTGCCCATATGCGCATCGTGCCGGCCGTGCTCGGCTGGCAGGATCCTGGCTCCGCCTTCTCCGCCGCCATGCAGCTTGCGGCCCTTGCCGCGGTGGTCAGCTATTTCTGGAGCGACGTCAGGGATATCCTGTTTGGATCGCTCGACGCTCTGGCGCGACGCGATTTCGCCGACCGGCATTTCAAGCTGGCGCTCTGGATCGTGCTGGCGACGATCCCCATCGTCATCGCCGGCGTTGCGCTGTCGGGCCTGCTCAACGCCTGCAATTCGCCGCTGCGTAGCCTGACGGTGATCGGCTGGGCCTGCATCGCCATGGCGATCCTGCTGGCGCTGGCCGAGATCTTTGCCCGTCACCGGCGCAGCATGGGCGATGCGTCGCTGACCGATGCGCTGCTCGTCGGTATCGCCCAGATCGGCGCGCTTGTCCCCGGCGTCTCGCGCTCGGGCTCGACCCTGACAGCGGCACTGGGGCTCGGCTTCAAACGGGCCGAAGCGGCGCGCTTCTCGTTCCTGCTCGGGCTGCCTGCCATCGCGCTCGCCGGCCTCAAGGAACTCTGGGAACTGCACAAGGTCCATCTCGACGCCCATGGCTGGTCGGTGCTTGCTGTCGGGCTGGTCGTCGCGTCGATCTCCGCCTTCTTCGCCATATGGGGGCTGATGCGCGTGCTGGAGCGTTTCTCGGCTTGGCCGTTCGTCATCTATCGCGGCCTGCTCGGCATCGTCTTGTTGTCGAGCGTCGCCATGGGATGGCTCGTCTAAGGCAGTTCCACAGTATCGCTTGAAACGGGCTATATCCGTACCGGACCTCGAACTTCGATTCCGGTACGCACATGGATTTTTTGACCCTCCTGCAATCGGTGCCACTGTTGCTGGCGATGGCCAAGGGGGCGCTGCCGTCGGTGGCGGCGCTTGGCGCGTCGTTCGGCCAGTGGGTTGTCTCGCTGCCACCATGCCGGGACTTCACCTTCGAGGCGACCAGCTATCTCGTTTGCGAGGTCGATCCGAAACGATATCAGCTCGAGCTGTTCTGGAAGGATGCGGCGGGCAAGCCGTTTCAGTCGCTGCACAATCTGCATGCCGCGCAACAGGCGATCGGGCGCACGATGCTGTTCGGCATCAATGCCGGCATGTATCACCCGAACCTCGCGC
>NZ_RZRA01000770.1:0-2832 GCF_003998945.1 Mesorhizobium sp. M7A.F.Ca.CA.003.01.2.1
GCCTGACCTGAATCTCAACACACCTCAGGCCATACTGATGCCTGAAAGAAAGCCGTTGATAGGCTTGCGGGCGAGTTGACCGAATCGCCGTTCGCGCCGATAGGATCGATTTTATGCGCGCAGCCCTTCAAACTCCCTCCGTCATCGGTCCGACCGTCGGCTTCGTCAGGTTGCCGCATGCTGAAGGACTTCCCCTTCCTGCTTATGAAAGCACCGGTGCTGCCGGCATGGATCTGCGCGCCGCGGTGCCGGACGACCGGCCGCTGCTGATCCTGCCCGGAAAACGCGCTCTGGTGCCGACCGGGCTGATCCTGGAAATTCCCGAAGGCATGGAAGGCCAGGTGCGGCCGCGCTCGGGCCTTGCCTTCAAGCATGGGCTGACCGTCCTCAACACGCCCGGCACCATCGACAGCGACTATCGCGGCGAGGTGAAGGTCCTGCTGATCAATCTCGGCGATGAGGACTTTGCCGTGACGCGCGGCATGCGCATCGCCCAGATCGTTTTTGCCGCGGTGACGCAAGCCGCCGTGGAAGAGCGCAACCTGGCCGGCGGCACGGCGCGCGGCGCGGGCGGGTTCGGATCGACCGGCACCGCCTGATGCCTGAACTGCCTAAACTTGTCATCTTCGACTGCGACGGGATCCTGGTCGATACGGAGAACCTGGCCAATCGGCGCCTTGCCGAATGGCTGACCGCTGCCGGCTATCCGACAAGCTTCAAATATTGCCGCAAGAATTTCTCCGGCCGCAGCATGGCGTCGGTGCAGAAAGAGATCGAAGAAAAGACCAGCGTCAGGCTTGGCGCCGATTTTGTCGATCGCTGGAACGCCGGCCTGCCAGACCTGTTCGCCCACGGCGTCGAAGCAATCCCTTATGTCCGCGAATTCGTCGAGGCCGTGCGGTCAGCCGGGATCGCCTATTGCGTCGCCACCTCGGCCCGGGTGTCGAAGATGCACATCACACTTGGCCAGACCGGGCTGTTGCCGCTGTTCGAACACGCGATGTTTTCCTCGACGATGGTCGCGCGCGGCAAGCCGTTTCCGGACCTGTTCCTGCATGCTGCGAAAACCGTGGGCTTTGCACCTGCCGACTGCATCGTCATCGAGGACAGCGTCGCTGGCACGCAGGCCGGCATCGCGGCCGGCATGCGGGTGTTTTCCTATCACGCCGATCCCTATTCCGACCGCGACGGCCTTATCCAGGCCGGCGGCATCCTGTTCGACGACATGCGCGAACTGGCCGGGCTGGTGCCGATCCACTGAGCTGGCTGACGGACTGGACGGGTTGGGAGGCTGTGCTACGTTCCGCGCGCCCGACACCCTGAGGCGACCATGCCGACGAACCTGCTTCGCTTCATCCTCGCCGTGATGCTGCTGCCATTGCTGTGGACCGCAGCCGGCGCGCAAGACGCCAGCCTTCCGGAGCTCGGCAGCCCACTGCCCGGCCAAAAAGACATCACCTATCTCGACCTCGCCAGGATGATCATTCCAGACCTCGCCGCCGACAAGAATGGCTTTTACAGGGGCGGGCTGCCGATCGCTATGCGCCATATCGAGGGACCCGACAGCGGCGGCTCGCCGCCCGAAACCTCAGGCTTTTCCAATGCCTCCGTGCTTGCCATCAAGGCGGGAGGCAAGGACCGCCTGACCATGCTGTTCGATCTCGGCGATTCCTCAGACAGCGCAGAAGGCTATGCGGTGCTAGCGCTCTACGACATTACGGGCAAACCAAGGCTGCTCGACGCCGCCAATGTCGCCCTCGACCGCAGCACCTATTTCCGCGAACCCGGCAAGCTCGGCATCGGCGCCAATGATGATATCCTCATGATCGAGAGTTCGCATTCCAATTCAAACCAGAACTATATGATCGTCCCGCTGATTATGGTCGCCAGGGACAAGTTGAAGCTGATCGACATCATCTATTTGTTCGACGAGCACGTGTGTGCCTATAGCCGGACGCAGGACGTTGCCTTTAAAGCCATCGCAGAGGGCCGACGCCATGCGGCGATCAAGGTAACGGTGACCGATGCCACCGTCGTGAACGACGAAAGCTGCGATGACCAGCCGCCCAAACCTGAATCTCACGACATCTCCGTCACCTATCATTGGGACAAGACAACGTCGCACTACGCCAAGGATTCCGACGCGCTGAACAATTTGGCAGGAGAGAACGCCAAACGCTTCTGAACCAACCGCATTCGTTTGCCCGGCCAGATGGAGCAGGATAAAATCCGCTCGGCCACACCGCATATGATGGGGAACTACCATGGACAAGGGCAAGATCTTTCGCGACCTGCATGCCTCGACCTTCGTCGTGCCCAATCCCTGGGATATCGGCACGACCAAGCTGCTCGGCTCGTTCGGCTTCACGGCGCTGGCGACGACCAGCGCCGGCTTTGCCTTTTCGCGCGGCCTGCCGGACGGCGCGGTGACCTTCGACCAGATGATCCACCATTGCCGCGAAGTGACCGCGGCGACCAGCCTGCCGGTCTCGGCCGACCTCGAGAAAGGCAAGGGCGACAGCGCCGAGCAGGCCGCCGAAACCATCTTCGCGGCGGAAGCTGCCGGCCTTGCCGGCTGCTCGATCGAAGACCACACCGGCGATCCGGACAAGCCGATCTATGATTTTGCGCACGCCGTCGAACGCGTTGCGGCGGCCGTGGAAGCGGCGCGGGCCCTGAAACGCGATTTCGTCTTCACTGCGCGGGCCGAGAACTTCCTCTGGGGCAAGTCCGACCTCGACGACACGATCAAGCGGCTGCAGGCGTTCGAGAAGGCCGGCGCCGACGTACTCTATGCGCCAGGCATCGGCAACGTCGAGATGATCCGCACGC
>NZ_RZRA01000771.1:0-2829 GCF_003998945.1 Mesorhizobium sp. M7A.F.Ca.CA.003.01.2.1
GTCCCGGCGCCCGCCGGGGCCTTCGCTATCGCTGCGGGCTTCAATCAATCGGCAAAAAAAGGCCCGCCGCCCCTCGGCAGCGGGCAGGTCCTGGAGTGCCGGGGGATCAACCCGGCATGGGATCAACGAGCGGATCACCGGTTGGTTGCAGGGATCGGCCCGGTAGCCTTCCTTTGGGTGGACCGCCACCGGGCCTGACCGGAGCGGGGTGTATTGGGGGAGCCCCGGCTGCTTCCAAAATATCACTTTTCTCTTATATTCGCTTTAGCTAATTTACATAAAGCCATGCATCACCCGCAGATGGGGTGCGCACTTCACGAAAGTGTCGAAGTGACGTCTCCCTGCTTATGCCATTCGGAATTCGCGGAACCAAAGCGGTTGCATCTGACTTTGGTTGGTGACGCGCAAAGACTTTTTCGCTGCTATCTTAAAGTTACCAAATGGAAATTGACCGGCGCAGCATATCAAGTCGATTTGCGCTGACGATCTCTCTGTTTTTCCAGGAACTGCTTGGCGTGCTCCGCCCAATCAGCCGTGGTGACTTTATGCTCCTGAACGGACTTTCTGAAAGCCTTGCGCAGAGCATCAAGGTCAAAGGCCCACAGTTGTTCACCATCAGTGCTGTTCAATTTTGTGCCGCCCGTCCCCATGAGAACGATGGTGTGCACCACAAGCTCAATCTTTCAAGGATCAATGCCTGACTTCTTTTGGGTATATCCGGGTATATCGAATATACAATCGCCTGCATAAAACAGGTTCAAACCGTGAACAGAATCTGGCATGGTGCCTGGCATGCCGATCATCTCGCCCATCCCAATCAACCCTCTCATCGACGGTCGCCAGTCCGAACGCGCCATGCTGGTGCGGCGCGGTGTGCAGCGGCTGCTCATGGATATGGGCGCGCATGTCTTGCCCGAACTGTCGCTGGCCACCGGCCGCCGTGCCGACCTCGTCGCTTTGACCCGGCAGGGCGATATCTGGATCATCGAGATCAAATCCTCGATCGAGGATTTCAGGGTCGACCGCAAATGGCCCGACTACCGGCTGCATTCCGACCGCTTCTTCTTCGCCACCCATCCCGGCGTACCCTCGGAGATCTTCCCGCACGAATGCGGCTTCATCCTTTCCGACGGCTATGGCGCCGAGATCCTGCGCGATGCGCCCGAGCACCGCATGGCAGCGGCAACGCGCAAGGCGCTGATGCTGCGGATCGCGCGGGCCGGCGCTTCGCGGCTGCTGGCGGCGGAGCTTGCCGGCGTGTCGGTGCCGGCGCTGGAGGGTGAGAGCGAGTAGCGGCGTCCTTCAGTCTATGGCCGGCTCTCCTCTTCGCCGTCCTCCACGCCACCCCTAGCGGACGCCATGAGCAGCACGGCAGCGCCCAGGATGGCGGCGATGAAGGAGCCGGCGAGGATGCCGACCTTGACCGCGTCCTGCAGCGCCACGTCGCCGGCGAAGGCGAGCAGGCCGATGAACAGGCTCATGGTGAAGCCGATGCCGCACAGCAGCGATATGCCGATCATGTGCGTCCAGCCGGCATTGGCGGGTAGGTCGGCAAGACCGAGCCTGATGGCAAGTGCCGAGGAGCCGAACACGCCGACCAGCTTGCCGACCACCAGGCCGGCGGCGACACCCAGCGTCAACGGCTCGATCAGCGCGCCAAAGCTCAGGCCGGCGAGCGAAACGCCGGCATTGGCAAAGCCGAAGATCGGGATGACGACGAAAGCCACAATCTTGTGCAGGCCGTGCTCGAGCCGGTGCAGCGGCGAACGGTCCAGATCGTGACCGATCCCGGCGGAGCGCTCAAGCGGGATGGTCAGCGCCAGCGCCACGCCGGCAAGCGTTGCATGGACGCCAGATTTCAGCACCAGAACCCACAGGACGACGCCCAGAACGAGATAGGGCACAAGCGTCATCACCCGCATGCGGTTGAGCACGACAAGCGCGGCAATGATTGCGAAGGCGGCACCCAGATAAGCCAGCGACAAGCCGCTGGTGTAGAAGATGGCGATGATGATGACGGCACCGAGGTCGTCGATGATGGCCAATGCTGTGAGGAACACCTTCAGCGAAGCCGGCACGCGGCTGCCGAGCAGCGACAGCACGCCGAGCGCAAAAGCTATGTCGGTGGCGGTCGGGATCGCCCAGCCGGACAGGGCGGCCGCATTGTTGCGGTTGACGGCGACATAGACGAGTGCCGGAACCAGCATGCCGCCGGCGGCGGCGATGCCGGGCAGCACGCGCCGAGGCCAGGTGGAGAGCTGGCCGTCCAGCATCTCGCGCTTGATCTCCAGCCCGACGAGCAGGAAGAACACCGCCATCAGCCCGTCATTGACCCAGTGCGAGACGCTGAGCGGGCCGAGATAGGCGTGGAGCACGGAGAAATAGGTTTCGGCGAGCGGCGAGTTGGCGACGATCAACGCAAGTGCCGCCGCCGCCATCAGGATGATGCCGCCGGCCGCTTCGCTATCGAGAAATTCGCGGAAGACGGAAATCGGCCGCTGCTTCAGATCCTGCATGTCGCCTCCGTCATGCCGCCTGTTTCGGCGGGTTTCAATCGGCAAGATGGCAAACGGTGGCCTTAACGCGGCGCGCGCTTTGCCAGTATGCGCTGCAAGGTGCGACGGTGCATGTTGAGCCGGCGCGCTGTCTCGGAGACGTTGCGCTCGCACATCTCATAGACGCGCTGGATATGCTCCCATCGGACGCGGTCGGCCGACATCGGGTTTTCCGGCGGCGCCGCGCGCTCGCCGGCGGTGCGGGTGAGTGCGGCGAAGATATCATCGGCGTCGGCGGGCTTGGAGAGATAATCGACCGCACCGAGCTTCACCG
>NZ_RZRA01000772.1:0-2828 GCF_003998945.1 Mesorhizobium sp. M7A.F.Ca.CA.003.01.2.1
CGCTTGAGCTCTGTTTTAGCGGACGCTGGCGACCGCGTCGGAGCGGCCGTCATTGATCGTCACCCAAACGCCGGAATTCTGGTCCGACTGGCGCTTGAGATAGGTGTAGTCGGTGTCCGTCCAGGACAGGACCTTGGTCTCAAGATTGTCGAGGATGAATTCTCCGAGGCTGGTGCGCACGGTCAGCACCGCGTGGCCGTCGCCATTCGGCTGGCGCGCCACCGTCATCAGCAGATTGCCGGCGGGGACGCCCACATCCATCAACTCGCGGCGCTTTTCCAGCGCGTAATCCTCGCAATCGCCATAGCCATTGGCCGGATAGGCCCAATATTCCTCGACACCGTAGTTTTCCATGTCGGTGCGCGGCTTGATGCGGGTGTTGACCGAATTGTTGATGTTGACGATCGTCGCCCACAGCTTGCGGGTCAGTTCGACCGGCGCACCCCTGCGGGTCCGTTCGCTGCATTCGCCGGGAATGCGCTGGCAGAACTCATAGTGACCAACAGGCTGGGTGGTGCGTCCGCCGGTGTGCATATAGGCCGGTCCCGCGGCATATGCTGATCCCCAAGCGGAAAGCTGCATCGCCATTGCCGCCAGCAACAGCTTGCCCCTCGTTTTCTTCATTGTTGTAGTCTCCCCGTTCGAAGGAGACATTGCCACATGTGGATTTATTTGACGCAAAAGCGCGAAGTAGATATTGAGTAAAAGTCCAATAGAATAAACGTAAAATTTGAATCATTTGAGTATTAATTCGTTTGGATATTGGGGCCCCTCACGACGGGGGCGGAGGGCTTCCAGGCCCCTCCAACAGCGGCCGAAGCATGCCATGGCGTCGAAAACAAAAAACCGGCCGCAAGGGCCGGTTCCTGGAATGTTGCTGTCGGGCCTGCTCAGGCGCGTGGCGTGTTGAATTCGGAATCAAGCGTTTCGGGACGCTGGATCACAGCGAATTCGATGGCGACGCCGTCCTCGAAATGACGCACGACCTGCCCGCGCATGGTGCCAAGCATGACCTGGATGCCGATCGCCGGTTTGACGTCGATTTCGACAGCGGCGCCGGAGAGCGAAAGGTCGATGATGCGGCACTGGTACTGGCGGCCGTCGGTGAGCTGCAGCACGCTTGTCGGATTGCGCGGTGCGACGCGCTCGTGGCGGCGATCTTCCGGCAGGTCGAGTTCATGCTTGTTGGCCAGCCAGGTCAATTGCGCGGCCAGCTTGTCCTTCTTGCGATCCGACGCAATGACGGTCATTGCGAAACCGTCCTGCAGGGTGCGTGTGACGACGCCTTCGATGCGGCCGATATGATCGATGTAGGCGATGATTTTTTCGCCGGGCATGCCGATGCGGTCGGTGCGAAACGCGACATTGCCCGGTGACATGTCGACGACCTGGCAGGGATGTTCGGTGCGGTCTTCCAGCATGAAGCGTCCGTAAATTTTAACCCGGACGCGCTGAAAGTTTCGCCTTTCAGCTTGGGACGGCGCATAGTCGACCGCCGCTGACCTCATGACTGCCTACACCCCGTTTGGCATCCCGCGCGCCGATGCGAGGAACTTCATCACAGAAGTACAACAAAGCGGGTTAACAAAGGGGAAAAGCGGGCGCTCCAGCGTTTTCCTTTTTGCAGGCCGTGGTGCCAAAACCGCCGCGCAGTTTTGGGCGACGTGCATCAGGTCTCAAAAAACAGCGGACTATTCCTCGCGCCCGCCATCGAAGACGACGAGATGACGGATGCGACGCACCCGGCCGAGCGCCGAGATCGTCTCGGGTGCCCCAAGTTCATCGGGAACAAGCGAGGGAACATCGATCGCCGGGCGATTGTTCAGAAGCTCCTTCTCCGGATCTATGACGCGGATTGAATCGATCAACGCATCGGTGATCGGATCGGCACCCAGCCAGAAGGGTTTCTCCACGGCGCTGATGACGCCCAGGCAGCGCGGATTTTCGACGCCGCCGTCCAGCGGCAGGGCAAGCAGTTCGAACTTATTGGAGCGCCCGTTGCGGCTGAAGCCCTCATAGCTGATGAGCACGACCGATTTCTGCTCGAACACGCCATGGATCAGGCGCGAGACGAGCCGCTGGTCCTTCTCGCGCCACAGCGATGGAAAGGAAAACCCCTTGAGCTCGCGGCCGTAGCAGGCGCAAAGCCTCGTGCCGGCCAGCCGGAATACGGCCTGTCCGCGCGTGTCACGTTCCAGGATAAAGGTGTCGGCCAGCAGCGACTTGATGTCGGCCGGTTCGACCTCCGAACGCTTCGGGGCGGGGCGTCCATCACGCAGGCGGTTCCAATATTGGAACAGCGTGATCGATCCATTCTGGTTCATGCTATGCTGCTCCGCGCAATCTGTCGTCTGATGTCCCATCGGTGAACAGAAGGGCGCCCTCCGAGGACCTACATGCGTTGCGGAGCAGGAAGCGTGCCAGCGTCGTTAACACTTGTTCACGGGTCGGGGTCGTTAAGGTTAACAAGTGGTTTACGTTGCGTCTGAGCCAGCCCCGTGGCACACAAAAACCACTCCAGAAGCGGTCGTTTCGCGACGATCGGCAGCACTTCAGTCAGAGTTTTAGGGGAGCAGGGGGCTCGACCGGCCGTTCAAGGGAAACCTTGAACGGCTTCTTTTTTGATTCGCGCCAGATGATTCGCGGTTTGCTGTTCGGTCCGCGTTAATCTAGATGCTCGAACCTGGAATCCCGCAGTGAGTGCAATTTCAAATGAGTGAACCGGTAATTCCCTCGGAAGCCGACCCGGTCGAGGGCGCGCCCGAGCCGCGGCGCGAGCCGGTGTTCAACCTGCCGCCCGTCGTGCTGGCGGTGATCGGCATCTGCGT
>NZ_RZRA01000773.1:0-2814 GCF_003998945.1 Mesorhizobium sp. M7A.F.Ca.CA.003.01.2.1
CCCTCGACCTCAAACTTCGCCGGCAGATGCAGGATGAATTGAAGGCGATCCAGAAGCGCGTCGGCACCGCCTTTATCCATGTCACGCACGACCAGGAAGAGGCGATGGCGCTGGCCGACCATTGCGTGGTGATGAATGACGGGCGCATCGAGGACGAAGGTCCGCCAGAGCGCGTCTACGCACGGCCGGCGACGCGTTTTTCGGCGACCTTCATGGGCGAAAGCACGATCCTCGCCGGCACGGTCACGGAGGCGAAGGATAGGACAAGCACCGTCGCGACGCCGGTCGGGCCGGTCTCGCTGCCCGGCGCCTTGCCGGTCGGCTCTACCGTTGCGCTGGCCATACGGCCGGAGCATCTTGTCCTCGGCGAGGCGCGCGGCGGTGTCAGGCTTGGCACAGCCGAGGTGAGCGACGTGGTTTTCCAGGGCAGCTTCAAGCGCGTGCTCGCCGTTTCCGTCGAGGACCCTTCGCTCCACTTCATCGCCAAATTGCCCGCGACGGCGACCGTCCAGCCGGGCGACAGGGTCGCGATTTCCTGCGATACCGACCAGATCATCCTGCTGACGGACTGAACTTTCTGACGGATTGAAACATGGCAACGCTTGCGGTCATCGAGGCACCAGACTGGTACGAGACCATCCGCATGAGCGATGGCGTGACCTTGATCCACGAGCCTTGGATAAAACCGTTCTTCCGCTGCAACATGTGGCATGTGCGCGGCCGCGATCGTGACCTTCTGTTCGACACCGGGCTTGGCCATTTCAGCCTCAGGCGTCACGTGCCGTTGGTCAGCGAGCGCAAGCTGATTTGCGTCGCCAGCCACACGCATTTCGATCATATAGGCTGCCACCACGAATTTCCCGAACGGTGCGTGCACGCCGCCGAGGCCGGGATCCTCGCCGATCCGCGTAACGAGTGGACGGCAGCCGACACCTATGCGACCGACGAAATGTTCGATTGCCAGCCGCAAGGCTGGAACACGGCGCGCTACCGTATTCCGCCCGCACCGGCAGGCCGTTTGCTCAAGCATGGGGACGTCGTCGATCTCGGCGATCGTGCCTTCGAGGTGATCCACACGCCCGGCCATTCGCCCGGCGGCATCGCGCTCTATGAAAACAGGACGGGCATCCTGTTATCAGGCGATATCATCTATGACGGCCCGCTGATCGACGACGTCTACCACTCGGACATATCAGACTACATGGCGACACTGCTGCGCCTGCGCGACCTCGATGTCTCGGTCGTGCATGGCGGCCATTTCCCGAGTTTCGGCAAGGTGCGCTACCGCCAGCTTGTCGACGAGTATCTGGAACAGAAGCGGCAGGCCGGCTGCCATCTGCGGCAGCCATGAAAGCGGTCAGAGCGGTTCACCGTTTCACGGAAACGGCGAACCACTCCAACTCCTTGTTTGGCGCAATTCCGGACGGAAAACCGTTTCACACTTTTCCTGGAATTGCTCTAGCGCATCAGTTCGAAATGCCGCGGGAATGCCTGATGCAGCAGGAGCAGCATGGTCTTGCGCAGCACGTTGGTGTCACGGCTGGATGGATTGAGATGATCCCAATACCAGGCGCCGTGGACCAGATAATTCAGGCTCTCCGACAGCGTGTCGATGTCGACGTCGGTGTAACCGCCGCTGCGCGAAATCTCGATCAGCAACTCGCGCGCTTCGGCGGTGTAGGCAAGATCGCTCGGCAGGCCGATCTCATTGTAGATCTGCATGCTCTTGCGGTCGCTGGAGAACACGACAAAGACCGAAACCCATTTCGGGTGCTGGCGGGCGAAACGTTGCGCGCAATCGACCGCGCCCAGGGCCCGCTCAACCGGCGACAGGCCGGGCGCTCGCACCAGCGTCACCCACAGCTCGTCGTATCGATCGCTGAGATACTGCAGGACGGCGCGAAACAGGTTCTCCTTGCTGCGGAAATGGAAGACGACCAGGGCATTGGACGAGCCGACATGTTCGGCGATGCGCTGCATGGTGACGCTTGCCAGTCCCTCCTCCGCGATGAGCTCGATGGTGGCGTCGATGATCCGCTGCACGCTGGCTTCGCCGCGTTCGCGCCGACGGTCCTTGGGCGGCGCGGCATCGTTTGCCGCACGTCCATTCTTCGCCGTTGCGCCTTTGCGTTTTGCCGCCGCAGTGTTTTGTTGCGCCATCTTCGTCCAGCTCCTTTCGGACTTCTGCCGGCGATCGCCGGCGCCGCCACGGATCCGTCTATTCGAGGTGTCCGGCGTCGGCTCACCACAACCGAAACCGCAGATCAACCACGATCGCGGCAAGGGCCGCATCGCCCTGTTATAGCGACGGGCGCGTTTCGGCGTTTGTGTACCACTGCCCCTTGGCCATCTCATAGGCCATGGCCGCCCGGAAGACATCGGCATCGCAATAGGTGCGGCCGACGATCTGGATGCCTGTCGGCACGCCGCTTGCCGCCCGGCCCGACGGCACGGATAGAACCGGACAGCGGCTCATCATGTTGAACGGCGTCGTCATCACCCAGCCAAGCGACGGGTTCACCTGCTTGCCGTTGATCTCGACCGTGCCCGTTGTCTGATCGAACTCCGCCGGCACGGCGGGAAGCGCGTTGGTCGGGCAGATCAGCACATCGTAGGTCTCCAGCAGCGGCCCCAGCGTCTGGTACATCCTGGCCGCCACTTCCAGTGTTCCGACAAAGTCCGTCGCCTTCGACCTTTGCCCGTCCTCGGCGAACTGCCTGGCATAGCTCGTCATGTCCTTGCCGTGCTCCTTGAGCAGTTGCGACAGTGAGGCGCCGAACAGATGTTCGAGATAGGCCATGCCCGCCGTGAGCA
>NZ_RZRA01000774.1:0-2798 GCF_003998945.1 Mesorhizobium sp. M7A.F.Ca.CA.003.01.2.1
ATCTTGTGCAGGGCAACCTCGAGCGCGCGCGCCACGATCTGCACGCCGCCGGCAAGGCTTTGTGTCGGCGCATAGAGGAAGGTGAGCTTTTCCGTCGCCAGTCCAGTTGCCTTGCTCACTTTCTCAACGGTCGCGCGGGGAGGCGGTTCGGCCGTCTCAAGGATAAGCACCGCGGAAGATGCGATGTCGTGATAGGAAAGTGTTTCGAACAGCGGTTCGACCCGGGCGAGGGCCCGCGCAGGCCCAGATCCCATCGCAAAATAGTCCTGGCCAGACAGGTTCCAGCCCGCATACTGGCTGCCCAGGCAGGCCAGCACCGGCTGCGAAGATCGCGCTTCGACGGTGAACGGCCATTGCTGTGACGCGCGATCCATGAACACCGAAACGCTGCCGAGACCGCCCATCGCAGCCTCAGCCATGCGCATCCCGGCCTCGACGCTGCCGACGGTCTTGGCGCCGGCATCGATCAGGCGCTCGCCCAATGGTCCCCTGGAAACGACGATACGCAGGCGTTCGGCGTCGCCGATCATGCCGTCAACGATGCGCTGTGCATTGTCGTTCAGGAATGCCGAACCGTCTTTCATGTCCGGTCTCCTTCCCATTGGAGTTGCAATTGGCTGGCTTGTCCCTTGATGAGCCGCTTGGTCGATTGGGCGCTCGGACCGCGCGCGAAGACCGTGCAGACAGGGTCGCCGGCAATCAGACGGGTGCCAGCCGACTGTTGGTCCGCTGTCCATTCAGGCCAGGCAATCGACGGAAAGTGAGTGATTGGCGTCGCGGCGTAGGTCACCATCGACGCCATCGAATCGACGAAGCGCGGCAAGCGGAAGACCTGACCCGTCGCGGCGCGCAGATGCGCTTCGATCAATGGCGCGTCAACATCGTCGAAAATGTCGAGGGTGGCGCCCGGCCTCGGATTGATCTCGATGAACGTGTAGCCATCTGGTCCACGGATCAGATCGGCGCTGCACAATCCAAGCAGGCCGGCGCGCCGCGTCAGACTTGAGAGCCAGCCGCCGATGACCGCCGCCTGTCTGCGATCGAAGCGTCTCAACCGTACGGCGCCGCCGTAGCGATAGGGCGCTGTGGGGGCGGGAGACGTCCATTGGTGGCTGAAACCCACGAGGTGCGCGGTTTGACCATTGCCGACGAACAGGGCCGAGATGCTGCGACCGGCAACGAAGCGCTGGAAGTAGCGGCCGGCGGTCGGGCTTTCTCCGGCTGCTCGTCTGACGTGTCCGCCGCCGGCGCCGCCCGCGGTCTTGACCACCCAGTTCTCCGGGTCAGGCGGCTGGTCCCATCGCAGTTGCGGATGCGGGATGCCGAGTTCGGCACAATCATCGGCCAGCAACTGCGGATCCTTGATCCTGCGGATCGCGGCGCCGCCATTGCCGGCGAGCCGAAAGTGTCGCGCGATTTTGTCCACGGTCTCAGGCATCCGCTCAAACCCTGAGCCCAGGACAATGGCGGCCGGCAGGTCGTCGCCAGCCAATCGCCGAAGCGTGTCGATGATGCGCTCGCCGTCGATGCCTCCTTGCAGGTCGCCTGGCAGCATTGTCGCGCGTTCTGCGAGCGCGACGGTGTCCGTATCGCAAAAGAAATCGGCGACCAGCGGACGATAGCCGGCGCGACGCGCGGCGGCGGCCAGCCCCCGGCCTGAAATTGCCGCGATCAAAAGAGATCCGGCGTTACTTGGCAATCTCGCGTGCAAGGGAAAACGCTTCCTGAAAACCGAGCGTGATCGTCTTTTCGGATTCGATCATTCTTTTGAAGAGACCGAATTCGACCTTATATTTGACATTGCCGATGGCAAGCGGACCAATGCCGACAGCTTTTGCCGCATCGAGTGGATCACCATTGGCATTGACGGCCAATCCTTCGATGCCGGCCGGGGGAACGGCATTGACGTCGGCCGCAATAAGCAGGTCATTGCCTTTCAATTGGGCTTTGGAGACCACCTGGACGCCAGCTTTGGCGCAAGCCAGGATAATTTCGTTGGCTTCGACCAGCTTTGTCTTGCGGGCGTCGCTCGATCCGTCAGCCGCATCGACGGTGAGGTGGACCCTGCTTTCGATCCCGGCCGCGATCTGCTTGACCCGTTCGATGCCGTCATGGCCGACAAGTGTGACCCGGGCCCCTTCCCCTGCCGCGATGACGGCGGTGCAGAAGCCGACGACGCCGGTGGCGCCGAAAACAGCCACTCTCGTATCCCTGAGCGCACGCTGGAATTTCTTCTCCAGCGCCTTTTCGACCTTGGCCACCATCGCCGCGGCTGTGGTGAACGAGCCGGCTGGATCGGCAAATACCGAAACCTGGAAAGGCGGCACCATCGCCTTCTTCGCGGCGTCGAACATGTCGAGCGCCAACGAGGCATCCTTCCCGGCGATGAAGATGCCGGTGTCGACACCCGCATCCGGCGGGCGTGAAAAGATCGCGTCCTGGACCAGTCCCGTCACTTCGGCCAGGCCCACATCGACATAGGGGACGACGGCGTCGAAACCTGCGTCGAGCGCCATGTTCACGTCGAAGGGGCTCATCTGCTTCAACGGTGTCAGCATGTGCAGGATGTGTTTGCGGGCCATTTCTTGCCTTTCTGCCTGAAACTGAAGCGTCAGCTGCCGACGAGATCCAGCCTGGTTGAACTGATCTTCGCGCCGGAGTTCCTGCCCTTGACGATCTTGACCTCAAGGCCGCCCTCAACTGTCGTCTTCCGAACCGCGTCGACGAACTTGAGTGCGCCATCGCAGGACGCCGCACTCAAGTTCGTCGACGCGGTTCGGAAGACGACAGTTGAGGGC
>NZ_RZRA01000775.1:0-2794 GCF_003998945.1 Mesorhizobium sp. M7A.F.Ca.CA.003.01.2.1
GAACGGACATGCATCCCTACTCCGATACTGGGTCAGCACGCACCGTAAACAACTATGGTAACTCAGCCGTTAAGATCGCGGTAAGTTTCCGTTAGGGTTTACTGGCGGGCGACAAACAAAACCGCCAGAAATCGCAAAAACTCTTGCCGATGCGCCACGTGTCGGCCGCTCCCTTTACCGGCCATTAACCCTAACAGGATGATAACGGGCCTCGATCCCTGATGTTTGCTGCGACGCCGCAGCGGCCCAGTCGAAGGTACTTGTCCGGTCATGAAAAGCACTGCTTCCCTGTTTCGCGCGCTGCTTGCCGTATCGATGCTGGCTGGCTGTTCCAGCTACCGGCCGACGCCGGCCGCCTTCCATGAGGTGCTCGATCAGCCCTATCGTCTTGGCGCCGGCGATCGCGTCCGCGTCACCGTGTTCGAGCAGGACGGGCTGACCAACACCTACAGCGTCGATCAATCCGGCTATCTCTCCTTCCCGCTTGTCGGCGCCATACCGGCGCGCGGCCACACCGCGCAGCAGATGGAAAAGGAGATCGCCGACAAATTGCGGCAAGGCTATCTGCGCGATCCCGACGTTTCGGTCGAGATCGACCGCTACCGGCCGATCTTCGTCATGGGCGAAGTGGGTGCCGCCGGCCAATACTCTTACGTCCCCGGCCTGACGGTGCAGAAGGCAATCGCCATTGCCGGCGGCTTCACGCCGCGCGCCAACCAGGAAAGCGTCGACATCACCCGCGACATCAACGGCAAGGTGATGACCGGCCGCGTGGTCACCTCCGACCCGCTGCTGCCGGGCGATACGGTCTACGTCCGCGAACGCCTGTTCTGACAGATACCAAGTGGCGGACAGGCTCAGGATCGTCCATTGCTTTCGCTCACCCGTCGGAGGAATTTTCCGGCATGTGCGCGACCTGACCGAGGCGCAGGTCGCCGCCGGGCATTCCGTCGGCATCGTCTGCGATTCGACGACGGGCGGCGCGTTCGAGGAACATCTGTTCGAGCAGATGAAGAACATGCTGGCGCTCGGCATTCATCGCACGCCGATGCAGCGCCACGTCGGTCCCGGCGACCTTGCCTCGGCTTGGCGCACGTACAGGATCATCAAGGAATTGCGGCCGGACGTACTGCACGGGCACGGCGCCAAGGGTGGCGCCTATGCCCGTCTGTTCGGCTCGTTGTTGCGGGTATCAAGGTCTCGCGTAGCCCGCCTTTATTCGCCGCATGGCGGCTCCCTCCACTATGACGAGAACACGACCACCGGAAAGCTGTTCTTCGCGCTCGAGCGCTTCATGGCTCGCTTCACCGACTATCTGCTGTTTGTCTCGGACTATGAGCGGCGGACCTATCGCCACAAGGTCGGCGAGCCGCCCATTCCCAACACCCTCGTCTATAACGGCCTGCGCGCCACTGAATTCGAGCCGGTGATCACCGCGCCGGACGCAGCCGACCTGCTTTATATCGGCATGATGCGCGACCTGAAGGGGCCGGACATCTTCATCGACGCATTGGCGCTCGCCGGCCCACGGTTCGGCCGCGCGCTGACCGCGGTGATGGTCGGCGACGGCGACGACCTACCGCGTTACCACGGGCAAGTGAAACGCCTCGGGCTCGAGCGCCATGTCCGCTTCCTACCGCCGATGCCGGCCAGGGAGGCCTTTGCCCTTGCCGCGCTTATCATCGTTCCTTCGCGCGCCGAAGCCATGCCCTATATCGTCCTGGAAACGCTTGCCGCGGGAAAGCCGATGATCGCAACAGCGGTCGGCGGCATTCCGGAGATATTCGACACCGGTTCCCCTGCCCTGATCCGACCTGACCCGATCGAGCTCGCCGAAAGGATGAGCCAAGCGCTGGCCGACCCGGCCGCCTATCGCGACCTGATGCCGGATGGGGCCGACCTCAAGGCACGCTTCGGCGCCGATGTGATGGCCGCCGACATCGAGAACGCCTATTTCGCCGCGCTCGACAAGTAGGCGCAGGACCAAGCCGTTCCAAAGCCGTATGTTGTTTCAAGGGTTTCTTAGCTCTCTTTTGCTATGACCGAGGGGAAGCTTGCGGAAAGCCCTCATGAACGAGATCGACCCCGCGCGCCGCTTTTCAGCAGAGGCGGTGCGTAAATTCGACGGCCCGGCCGATGGCGACACGCCAAGCGGCATGAACGATGTCGCGCGCCAGGTCGCCTCGCAGTACCGGCGCGATACGATGTCGCCGATCATGGTCAGCGGCGTCCTGCGCATGGTCGAATTCGGCTTGCTGTTCCTGTCCGGGCTCGCCGTCTATTTCCATTATGTCGGGTTCTTCAATTATCTCGCCTGGCAGTATCCGGTAACGATCGCCGCCGCGTCGTTCCTTGCCGTGGTGCTGCTCGACGTCACCGACTGCTACCAGATCGTCGCCCTGATGCGGCCGATCGCCAATTTCGGCCGTGTGCTGCTGGTCTGGGCCGGCACTTTCGCCCTGATGGCGCTGACGGCGTTCGTCATGAAGATGTCGGAAAACTATTCGCGCCTTTTGTTGGGCAGCTGGTTCGTCATCGGCTTCGTTCTCATCTTCGGCCTCAGGCTGGTAATGTCGAAGCTGATCCGGGCCTGGGCGCGCGATGGCCGCATGGAGCGGCGCGCCGTCATCGTCGGCGGCGGCAAGGCGGCGGAAATCCTGATCCGCTCGGTCGAAAAGCAGCCCTACAACGATATCCGCATCTGCGGCATCTTCGACGATCGCAGCGACAAGCGCTCGCCGCCCATCGTCGCCGGCTACCCCAAGCTCGGCACCATTTCGGAACTGATTGAATT
>NZ_RZRA01000776.1:0-2789 GCF_003998945.1 Mesorhizobium sp. M7A.F.Ca.CA.003.01.2.1
GTCGTGGAGCGTAAAGGGCAAGTGGCTTGCGAGTTCCGGCGCGCCGGCGGCGATCGTCTGGCCGTTTTCCGGCAAGGACGGGCCGATGGGCAAGGCACCGCTGGAACTCGGCACGCGCGGCAATGCCATGGTGACGGCTGTCGCCTGTCACCCGAGCCAGGATGTCGTCGCCGTCGGCTATGATGACGGCATGGTGATGGCGGTGCGTTTTGCCGACGCCAAGGAAGTGCTGTTGCGGCGGCCGGGCAAGGGCGCCATCACCTCGATGATGTGGGACAAGGAAGAACGCCGCGTCGCCTTCGGCAGCGCGGCAGGCGACTGCGGCGTCATCGACATCACGGCCTGACCCCGCTCACTCCGCTCCGCACGACACTTTGCCGCTGATTTCGACCGGTTTGCCGTCCTGGTCCGTATCCGCTGCGGCGTCGTAGATGGAGAGCGTATAGCTCCCGTCGTAGACGCCTTCGTCGCTGGTCCTGGTCAGGATCGTCAGTTCGACCGAGTTGATCTTTTGCGCGGCCTCGTGCTCACGATAGATGTTCAGCCGCAATTCCTTGCCGTCGAGCCAGTACTGCGTCAGGTTGGAATCCTCGAACACGGTCTTGCGCAGGCTGTCGCTGGCAGGCCGGCTCAGAATTTCGAGGTTGCCGCGAAAGTTGAAGGTCGGCCCGCCCATGCCTCTGGTGACGCCGGCCTCGACCTCGAATGTCGCCGCCGGGTCGTCGGTGGAGCACCAGATGCCGCCCGAGGCGAAGGCCGCGCTCGCCGACGACAGGTGCATCGCCACACAGATGACCGTCCTCATTACCCCTCCCCCTCAATTCCCGCTCATATTGGCGCCGACTTCGGCAGCACGGTCAAGCGCCGCCGCCAAAGGCTGAGCCAACGCAGGACAGATGCGCGGCCAATTGCGGATGCAGACACGGATTGGCTAAGAGGAATCGACCAGAGGGGTTTTCATGCACAGCGATATGTCCAAGACGTCCATCGGCGGCATCGGCCGCGACCGCATTGCCGATCTGCGCGAGACCGAGGGGGCAGCCTTCCGCAAGGCGCGGCCGCAATCTCAGGTAAAGGTCGGCAACGGCCTGCCCGGCTTCTTCGGCGGCGTGCCGATGCACTGGATGAACGACTGGCCGACGCCGTTTCCGATCCTGGTCGACAGCGCCAAGGACGCCACGATCACCGACATCGACGGAAACAAGCTCGACGATTTCTGCCTTGGCGACACCGGCTCGATGTTCGGCCATTCGCCGCCGCCGGTGGCGCGCGCCATCCGCCGCCAGGCCGGACGTGGCCTGACCTATATGCTGCCTTCGGAAGATGCGCTGGCCATCGGGCCGCTGCTGCAGCAGCGCTTCGGCCTGCCATTCTGGCAGATCGCGACGACGGCAACCGACGCAAACCGTTTTGCATTGCGCGTCGCCCGCGCCGTCACCGGCCGGGAGAAGATCCTTGTCTTCAACGGCTGCTACCATGGCTCGGTCGACGAGACGATGGTGCGGCTGATCGACGGCAAGCCCGTCAACCGGCCGGGATTGGCGGGCGAGTTCCGCGACCTGACGCGTACGGCCAAGGTCATCGAGTTCAACGACATCTCAGCACTCGAAGCCGCGCTTGGGGATAAGGACGTCGCCTGCGTCATCGCCGAACCGGTGCTGACCAACTCCTGCATGGTGCTTGCCGATCCGGGCTACCATGACGCCCTGCGCAAACTGACACGCCAAGCCGGCACACTGCTTCTGATCGACGAGACGCACACGATCTCGACCGGCCCCGGCGGCTACACGAGGAAATATGGTCTCGACCCGGACTTCTTCGTCCTGGGCAAGCCGATCGCCGGCGGCGTGCCGGCCAGTGTCTGGGGCATGAGCGACGACGTCGCCTCGCGCTACGCGGACTACAACAGGACCAAGGAGCCGGGCTATTCCGGCATGGGCACGACGCTCTCGGCCAACCCGCTGCAGTTCGCAGCGATGCGCGCCGCGCTTGAAGAGGTGATGACGCCGGAAAATTATGACCGCATGGATCACCTGGCGCGGCGGCTCGATGCCGGGTTGACCGGCGTGATCGATCGCTATCGCCTGCCCTGGCATGTTTCCCGTGTCGGCGCCCGCGTCGAGTTCATCTGCGCGCCCGGTCCGCTGCGCAATGGCGCCGAGGCGGAAGTGGCGCATGCGCCGGAACTGGAGGCCGCCATCCATGTCGCGCTGATCAATCGCGGCGTGCTGATCGCACCCTTCCACAACATGATGCTGATCTCGCCGGCGACCACTGCGACCCAGGTCAACCGGCTGATCACCGCCTTCGGCGCGGTTGCGGCAAAGCTTGGGGCATGAGACAAGCGGCGATGGACCATCCCAATGCCACAATGACCTCACCTTCGGGCTCGACATCCGCCGAGGCGCACGCCTTTCTCGACGCCCATCCCGAGATCGAAGCCTTCGATATCGTGCTGACCGACGCCAATGGCGTCGGCCGCGGCAAGATCGTGCGCCGGCATGAGCTGAAGAGCATCTTCGAGGGCGGCCGCCATATGCCGATCTCGATCCTGGGCCTCGACATCACCGGCGAGGATGTGCACGAGACCGGGTTGATCTGGACGACCGGCGACGGCGATCTCAGGGCATGGCCGATCCCCGGTACGCTGGTGCCGCTCTACGGCACGAGCCCGCCACGTGGCCAGCTGCTGATGGCGATGTACATGCTCGACGGCCGGCCGATGTCGTCGGATCCGCGGCTGGCGTTGGCTCGGCAAGTCGACATCCTGGCGGCCAAGGGCCTCTATC
>NZ_RZRA01000777.1:0-2787 GCF_003998945.1 Mesorhizobium sp. M7A.F.Ca.CA.003.01.2.1
GTCAAGGCGCTGGGCGTGCGCGTGGCCATGGACGATTTTGGAACCGGCTATTCCTCGCTCTCCAACCTCCGCGCCTTCCCCTTCGACAAGATCAAGATCGATGGCTCCTTCATCAAGTCGGTCGACAAGAACGGCCAGGTCGCGGCGATCGTGCGCGCCGTCCTGGGACTTGGACGTGGTCTCGGCCTGCCGGTTCTGGCGGAGGGGGTCGAGACGCTCGGCGAACTGAAATTCCTGGACGCCGAAGCCTGCGAGATCGGCCAGGGCTATTATATCGGCAGGCCAGCTCTCATCGAAGAATTCGGCGAGCTGACCGGTGTCGTCGCACCCGCTGTCGGCAGCAAACCCGCTACCTTGCGCGACAGAAGCGTTCTGGCCTTCGCACCGGCACCTGCGCTAGCCACACGCTAGACTAGAGGCTCTCGGGCTTGAGTGCCGTCTCGACCAGCCGCCTGGCGTCCGGCCCCGACCATTCGGCCGGGCCGTTCATATGGGCGATCAGGCAGCCCTCGCCGTCGACCAGCATGGTGACAGGAAGGCCTAGCGCCAGGCCGCGCTTCTTGAGGTCGTTGAACAGCGCCATCGTCGAATCCCGGTAATAGCCAAGCGTCGCGACGCCGGTATCGCTGAGGAACTTCTTCGGCTTCACATCGTCGCCGGCATCGACATTGACGGCGATCACTTGAAAGGCGTCGCTGCCCTTTTCCTTCTGCAGCGCATCGAGCGCCGGCATTTCGGCACGGCACGGGGCGCACCATGTCGCCCACAGATTGAGCAGCACCGTCTTGCCGGCATGATCGGCAATCGTCATCGGCTTGCCGTCCGGACCGTTGAAGGCAAGGCTCTTCAGGGATTGTGGCGGATCGGCCGGCAAAAGTGCCGCGACCTCACCGGTGGCCGAAGCCGCGACCTTCTTGGCGCGGTCGCTCTTGGCCGCGCAGGCCACGTCGTCCTTGCTCTCACCCACGGCAGCTTGTGCCGGTGCATTGTTGCCAGACCGGCTCTCGCTGACATATACCGCGACCGCGCCCGCCAGCGCGCCCGCCACCAAGGCGGCGAGGATCAGGCGCGGGGCCGGGAAGAATCTACTACCGTCTGCCATTTTCTCAAAACTGCTCCGAAGCACGGGTTATAGCCATGAGCGATAAGAAAACCAGCAACCAGATGTGGGGCGGACGTTTTGCCTCGGGTCCGGCCGCCATCATGGAAGCGATCAACGCGTCTATCTCCTTCGACCGCAAACTCTATGCGCAGGACATCAAAGGCTCGATCGCCCATAGCGAGATGCTGGCGCAAACGGGCATTATTTCGGCGGCCGATCAAGAAAAAATCGCTGACGGGCTGAACACGATCCTGAGAGAGATCGAGGCCGGCAGCTTCGAGTTCTCGACGCGGCTCGAAGACATCCACATGAACATCGAGGCGCGCCTTGCCGATCTGATCGGCCCGGCGGCCGGCCGCCTGCACACCGCCCGCTCGCGCAACGATCAGGTCGCGGTCGATTTGCGGCTCTGGGTCAAGGAGGAGTGCTTTCGCGTCGCCGAGGCGTTGAAGGGGTTGATTGAGGCGCTGCTGGAGCGGGCCGAGGAGCATGCGGCGACCGTGATGCCGGGCTTCACCCATATGCAGGCGGCCCAGCCGGTGACCTTCGGCCATCACTGCATGGCCTATGTCGAGATGTTTTCGCGCGACCTGTCGCGTGTCCGCGATGCGATCGAACGCATGGACGAAAGCCCGCTCGGTGCCGCCGCACTTGCCGGCACCAGCTTCCCGATCGACCGCCACCGGACCGCCAAGGGGCTCGGCTTCCGCGAGCCGATGCGCAATTCGCTCGACAGCGTCTCGGATCGCGATTTCGCGCTCGAGTTCCTTGCCATGGCCGCGATCTGCGCCACGCATCTGTCGCGGCTGGCCGAAGAGATCATCATCTGGTCGACGCCGCAATTCGGCTTCGTCAGGCTGTCGGACTCGTTTTCCACCGGCTCGTCGATCATGCCGCAGAAGAAGAATCCCGATGCCGCCGAACTGGTGCGCGGCAAGACCGGCCGCGTCACCGGCCATCTGGTCGGCCTGCTGACGGTGATGAAGGGCATGCCTTTGACCTATGGCAAGGACATGCAGGAAGATAAGGAATCGGTATTCGACGCCGCCGAGACGCTCGACCTGATGCTGGCGGCGATGACCGGCATGGCCTCGGACATGACGGTCAACGCAGCCGCGATGAAGAAGGCCGCCGGCTCCGGCCACGCGACAGCAACCGACCTTGCCGACTGGCTGGTGCGCACGCTCGGCCTGCCGTTCCGAGAGGCGCATCATGTCACCGGCCGGGCGGTGGCGCTGGCCGAAGACAAGAAGGTGGGGCTGGAGAAGCTTTCGCTGGAGGATCTGCAGTCGATCGATCCCGGCATCACGGCCGACATATTCTCAGTGCTGGCGGTGCAGAACTCGGTCAAGAGCCGCACCAGTTTCGGCGGCACCGCGCCGTCGGAAGTGAGGAAGCAGATCCGCGCCTGGAAAAAGCGACTGGCGAAAGCGTAATGCCGGATGTTGCGCCAGCAATATCCCGGACATGCGACCAGCAATATCCGGACGTTGCGCCAGATATTGCGACGAGCAATATCTCGGGGTGCAATGCGCCGAGAACTCGGCTAAAAGCGGCGGCTGACAAACGTTTCGGACGGATGGATCGATGACCGGAAGCAGGATTTTGGTGACGCTGACGCTGCTGGTGGCGATCGCGGCCGTCTCGGCCTGCGGCAGGAGGGGCGGTCTCGACACGCCCTATGA
>NZ_RZRA01000778.1:0-2787 GCF_003998945.1 Mesorhizobium sp. M7A.F.Ca.CA.003.01.2.1
GATTTACCGATACCGGAACTCCCGGCAATGAGGATCGTGTCGCTCGGCGACAGGTAGGTATCATCGCCGCCAGATGATCCAAGAACGATGCCGTCATGGCGCTTCGGCACTATCGCGTGATCACGCTTTATCAGCTTTGCGATCAGTTGCTCCACGCCTTTGCCTCGGGCGCCAGGCATGATCAGGTTGGCTGTATCCTTGACCGCCGGAATTGCATTGTCGACGGCGACGCTGCAGCCACAGGCTTGCAGGAACGCATGATCGTTCTCGGCGTCGCCGACGCCGACGACGTTGTGCGGCGAAAGTCGAAGGTCCTGAAGGGCCGCGGCGAGCCCGGTGGCTTTGTTGATGCCGCTCGGCAGGATCATCACCGCGCCCTTGTTGAAGATGATTTCCAGTTCGAGACCCATCTTCTTGATGACCTCAAGCACGGTCGCTTGATGCGGTTCCCAGGTCGCGACGATCGATCGTCCGACCGAAAGCGGCTTGACGCCCTGCCTCTTCAACCTGGCGACGAATTTGGGCTCGGGCGGCGGGGCGATCACCCGCTCTTCCTCGCTGGCCGGCGTGTAGATCATCGCGCCATTCTCAGCGACGACCTTGTCGAAGAGGCTAAGCTCGGGAAAGACGCCCTTGAGATCGGGCAGTTCACGCCCGGTGACGAGAACCAGCTTGCGGCCGCTTTTCTTGAACCGCTCAAGCGCAGTGAGCGTTTTCTTGGCGACGACCCCATCATGAGCCAGCGTGCCGTCATAGTCAGTCGCCAATGCAATGAAATACATTCCGCCAACCCTTCTCGGTTCCGATTGCTCTGCGGCTAGAACGTGTGATCGAGACAAAGGCTCCCCGCCGACCGGATCGAGGTCTTGGAGAAGGGGGAACGGTCCGCCCTCGGAAATCAGGAACTCCTTCGGTGCCGGCACGTTGACCAGAGAAGCCGGGAACCGTCCCGGTCTTTGTTGGCGGCGCAAACCCCGTCGCCGAAATCCACACCAAGCGCAATGAAAGGTAAGGCCATGGGCTTCTTTTCGAAGGACATAAAGACACTCGACGATCTCTTCGTGCACACGCTGCGCGACATCTATTACGCCGAAAAGCAGATCGAGAAAGCGCTGCCGAAGATGATCGACAAGGCAACCGACCCGCAATTGAAAGCCGGATTTGAAAAGCACCTCGATCAGACGAGAGGCCATGTCGAGCGCGTCGAACAGGTGTTTGAGTTGCATGGCGTCAAGGCCAAGGAGGTCAACTGTCCGGCAATCGACGGCATTCTCGAGGAGGCCGACGATGTGAGCGGTGACGTCGATGACAAGGAGGTTCTCGACGCGGCGCTGATTGCTTCGGCGCAGGCCGTCGAACACTACGAGATGACGCGCTACGGCACGCTCATCGCCTGGGCCAAGCAGCTTGGCCGCACCGACTGCGCCAATGTGCTGGCCAAGAATCTCAAGGAAGAACAGGCGACAGATCGCAAGCTCACCGAAATGGCGGAAAGCAAGATCAACCTGCAGGCAGCCGAATAAGGCTGCAATCCGGCCGGCTGGTAACTCGGCCGGCCGGATTGCCGGTAGGTTCCATCCCGTCAGCGAGACGGGTCGACGCCCAGTGCCGCTGATTGCTTGCGCAGCGCCTCACCGTCATCCTGCGGCACATGCCGAGCAGACCCTGCGGTTTCCGTGTAGATGCGATACGCTACACAAGCGAACGCCACCATGAAAAGCAGACGGCCCATCCATCCTACTCCTTCGTTGCGGACTTCGTTTCGGCCATCCTCAGTACCCTCCGACGACGGGCAAGATTTCGCCGGTGATGTAGCTCGAGCAATGCGGCGAAGCGAGGAACACATAGGCCGGCGCGAGCTCTTCCGGTTGCGCTGGTCGTTTCATTGGCGTGTCGGCGCCGAATTTCGAGACGTCGTCAGCTTCCTTGTCCGACGGATTGAGCGGCGTCCACACCGGACCCGGTGCTACCGCATTCACCCTTATGCCCTTGCCGATGAGATTGCCCGACAGGGCCCGCGTGAAAGCATGAATGCCGCCCTTGGTCATCGAATAGTCGACCAGCTGTTTTGAACCGTCGATACCGGTTACCGAACCGGTGTTGATGATCGCCGAACCGGGTTTCATGTGCGGCACCGCTTCCTGCGCCATATGAAAATAGCCGTAAAGATTGGTCTTCAACGTCGTGTCGAAATGTTCTTCGGTGAGCTCGCCGAAGTCGCTGGAATGGATCTGGAACGCAGCATTGTTGACCAGCACGTCGATGCGGCCGAATTTTTCAACGGTCTCCATGACCGCCTTGTGGCAGTGGCTGCGTTCGCTGACATCGGCCTTGACCAGGAGGCAGCGTCGTCCCTCCTTTTCCACCGCGGATTTGGTCTCTTCAGCGTCCTTGTCCTCGGCCAGATAGACGATCGCGACGTCGGCGCCCTCGCGGGCGAACAACACCGCCACCGAGCGGCCGATGCCCGAATCGCCGCCCGTGATGAGCGCTACCTTTTGGTTGAGTTTTTTCGATCCGAGATAGTAAGGCGCATCGTACAGCGGCGCCGGCTCTATGGCCCATTCATGTCCCGGTTTGGGCTGATGTTGCTCAGGGAAGGGGGGCTCGGGATATTCGCGGGCGCCAGCCTGCATGGCGCCTTGAAGCTTCCCATCGCCTTTCGATTTGTCCTTGGCATCGATGCCACGTTGGATATGGCGCTGCTTGGCCGCTTCACCGGCTATTTCCGACTTCATCTGCATGATCGTCTCCTTGGCTTGGAGAGAAAACAACGCATGTCGGCCA
>NZ_RZRA01000779.1:0-2784 GCF_003998945.1 Mesorhizobium sp. M7A.F.Ca.CA.003.01.2.1
CCGCCGCCGGCTACAACTTCTCCCTCCTGCTCAGGTGGCTGAAGGGGTTTTTGTCGCTCTTGATTGCCCTGCTTCAAATCCGGCCGAAGCCGGTCGCCGCTTAGGGCTCGGATTGTTCACGGTCGACGATTTGATGCGGTAGTCGCCTATGAGCGGTCAAAACGAACGCAGCTGGTTCGCCGATCGACCAAACGGCGAGCGCACTGTGCTTTGCTCAGACCGCCACCGAGTGCCTCGCCGTTCCCCCTTTGAAATATGTATCGAACTTGGCCGCGATGGTTCGAATGAAGGGGCGACTTTCAGTCCGTACGAGGAAACTGTCACCATCGAATTCAAGCGCTCGGGCAGGATCGTGGAGTGCGATGGACCTCGAGCGATGAAGGAGCTGCTCGCCGGCTTTGCCGAACCGCTCCACCAGGTCGACTGCCGAGAAGGCAAAATCACACATCAGCCGCTCGATGATCCAGCCACGGACGCGATCGTCGTCGGAAAGGGCAACGCCGCGGACGGCAGCCAACCCGCCATCCGCAACCATGCGCCCGTACCCGGCAGTCGAAGCCATGTTCTGCACGTAGCCTTGGCGAAAACGACCGATGGACGAAGGGCCAAGTCCGATCAGTGTCGGGCAGCGATCCTCAGTGTAGCCCTGAAAATTGCGATGCAAAACCCCTGCGCGGGCCGCTATGGCCAGCGCATCGTCGGGCTTCGCGAAATGATCGAGTCCTATTGCCTCATATCCCTTGGCGACAATTGCCCGCGCCGCGAGTTGAGATTGGGCGAAACGCTCAGTGGGACTCGGCAGCCATGCCTCGTCGATCATCGTCTGATGCTTCTTGAACCAGGGCACATGTGCGTAGCCGAACAGGGCCATCCGGTCTGGCTCCAAGGTCAGTGCCTGCGCCACCGTGGAACAGATCGTCTCGCGTGTCTGATTCGGGAGCCCGTAGAGCAGGTCCAGATTGACCGATTCGACGCCCCGCGAACGAACCCCGTCGACGACTGCCTTGGTCTGCAAAAAACTCTGCTCACGATTAATTGCTTTTTGCACTTGCGGATCGAAATCCTGCACGCCGAGGCTCGCCCGCGTTACGCCGATTTGAGCAAGTGCATCAAGGCGCGCCTTGTCCATGTCGTTGGTTTCGATTTCGATGCTGACCGTAGCATCCGGGAGAAGGTCGAAGCTGTCCCGCAAGGCCGCTCCAAGAGCAACCATATCATCGGGCCTCAGAATAGTTGGCGAACCGCCACCGAAGTGGATTGCACGGACATGTGCCTTGCCGCTCACCAGACCGGCAATCGTGACGATTTCGGCATTCAGCGAGCGCAGATAAGCGGCCACCGGCTCATATTGGTGCGTCTGCTTGGTGTGGCAGGCGCAGAACCAGCAGAGCTTGTCGCAGTAAGGAATGTGCAGGTACAGCGAGATTTCGTCGCCGCTTTCCAGCGTCTCCAACCAGCCACGGTAAATGGCAGCATCGATCCCCGAATGGAAATGCGGCGCCGTCGGATAGCTGGTGTAGCGTGGGACGTTCTCGCTGAGTTTGACAGCTATTTCCGATTGCATCTCGCGTTCACCGTGTTGCCCGCCGGAACACTGCACGCATCGCTGAAGCAGACCCTGATCTCGATCAGCCGCGCTCATGGACAAACCGCCGCAGGATTTCTCTACCCTGGATGGGTATCCTGCCGGCAGTTAGGATCGGGTAAGGCGAACGCATGACCTTTCGGCAAGACATTCATAGTTCCGGCATTCCTGTTCTTTGCTTCCCTTGCGAGGCACGGCGTCGCGGTGTCTGCGGTGCGCTCGATCCAGACAATTTGGTTGGGCTCGCCAAGACTTGCTCGCGTCGCCGGATCGAGTCAGGAATGGAGTTGACCGGCGAGGCACAGAACGTCGACAGCTACTCCAACGTGCTTTCAGGCGTGGTAAAGCTATCAAAGAGCCTGTCGGATGGGCGCCAGCAGATCGTCGGTCTCCAGTTTGCACCGGATTTTCTGGGACGTCCTTTCAAGGAGGAAAGCTCGATCAATGCGGAAGCGGCAACAGCAGTCACGCTGTGTTCGTTTCCGCGAGCGGCCGTCGAACGGATGATGAAGGCGTCACGGGAATTCGAGCATCGCCTGCTCAAACAGACGCTGAATGAACTCGATGAGGCGCGCGAGTGGATGGTGACGCTGGGGCGCAAGACAGCTCCGGAAAAGGTGGCGACTTTTCTCCTCATGATGGCCCGGAATATCGATTCCAGTCTCGATGCGGCTTCCGGGTCGGCCTCCTTCGATCTGCCGCTGACGCGTGCCGAAATGTCTGATTTCCTTGGAATCACCAGCGAGACCGTGAGCCGCCAACTGACGCGATTGCGGGCTGACGGGGTGATTCGGATTGAGAACGCACGCCATGTGACGGTGGACAGCATAAGCCGTCTGGAGAAGCGCTGTGGCGGCGGACGCGAGCGGCCCTAAGCGGCGAGGCCATGTCGCATGACTCCGGGGCGGGCCGTGTTTGCCTTTTAATGCGATGTCGCCGCGCCTTCGACGAAGCGGCGTCACGGTTGTCGAGACAAACAGCTTTCGGGCTTTGATAGGAACGTGACCAATCGCCAGGTGTGTTTCGGCACATACCGGCGAAGCATGGTCCTTAATCTGCCACGGCTCGGCGGAACGATCGCGTTCGTTTCCAATGGGATCCGAACAACGTTTGGCAGGGCATCGGCAATAGCATCCAACGCGCGCAGAGCCTCAGCTTTCGCCTCAGCGATCGCGTCTGCGCCCGCCCAACCCAGGGAA
>NZ_RZRA01000077.1:0-9889 GCF_003998945.1 Mesorhizobium sp. M7A.F.Ca.CA.003.01.2.1
CAGGCAGCGCGACGGCTTCAAATCCGTGCGCGGGCCGGTGGAGGCGGGCAGGATGCTTCGGACCCGTCACGCAATGGGCCAGCGCACCGGCATCCTGTTCGGCCGCGAGCGCTTCGGCCTCTACAATGACGAGGTCGGCCTTGCCGACGAGATCGTCACGTTCCCGGTCGATCCCGATTTCTCGTCGCTCAACATCGCCCAGGCCGCGCTTCTGATGTCCTACGAATGGATGAAGTCCGGCCTGGAAGACGAGACCAAGACCAATTTTTCCGGCCCGGACATGAAGCCGGCAAGCAAGGAGGAATTGCACGGCCTGTTCGCCTATCTCGAAGGCGCACTGGAAGCGCGCGGCTATTTCCGGCCGGCACCGAAGAAGCCGAAAATGATCGACAATCTGCGTGCGGTGCTGACGCGCGCCGGTTTTGCCGAACCGGAGCTGAAGGTGCTGCGCGGCATCATCTCGTCGCTCGACAGGTTTTCGCCGGCGATGCCGCGCGGCGACGGGTCCCCTGGCGATGATCCACGGCGCTTGCCCGCGGCCGCCGCGCGAGCCCGCAAGGCGGAAGCGGCGCGCCTTGCCGGCGCCGGCAAGGACGATGACATACCGCCGCTTGGCGGAAAAGGAACCGACAATGACTGAGCGGCCGATCCTGATGTTCGATTCGGGCATCGGCGGGCTCACCGTACTGCGCGAGGCGCGCGTGCTGATGCCCGACCGCCGTTTCATCTATGTCGCCGACGACGCTGCGTTTCCCTATGGCGCCTGGGAAGAGCCGGCGCTGAGGGTGCATATCCTTGAATTGTTCGGCAAACTGCTTGAGCGGTTTGCGCCGGCCATTTCGGTCATCGCCTGCAACACCGCCTCGACGTTGGTGATCGACGCGCTGCGCGACAGATTTCCCGAGCATCCTTTTGTCGGCATGGTGCCTGCGATCAAGCCGGCGGCGGAACGCACGCGCTCAGGGCTGGTTTCGGTGCTGGCGACGCCTGGCACCGTCAAGCGCCAGTACACGCGCGACCTGATCAGCAAATGGGCGCAGAAATGCCATGTCCGCCTGGTCGGCAGCGACAGGCTGGCGGGACTGGCTGAGATCTACATGCGTGAGGGCTTCGTCGATGAGGAGGCGGTGCGCGCCGAGATCACGCCATGCTTCGTCGAACGTGATGCGCTGCGTACGGATATCGTCGTGCTCGCCTGCACACACTACCCCTTTCTGGCCAATCGTATGCGCAAGACGGCGCCTTGGCCGGTCGACTGGCTCGACCCCGCCGAAGCGATCGCGCGCCGGGCGCTGTCGCTTCTCGCCGACATCGATCCGAGCGGTCGTGGCGAGATGTTGCCTGAAGGGCCCGACCTTGCCGTCTTCACATCGAAAAGAGCCGATTTCCCCACCCGCCGCCTGATGCAGGGGTTCGGGTTGGCGATGTCGTGATTGCGAAGCGGAACATCACGGCAGTCGTTGCGTTTTTCTCCTGATGCCAACGGGAGAAAGAGCCATGCCAGCCACCTCGAAAGCCCAGCAGAAAGCCGCCGGCGCGGCTCTGTCGGCCAAGCGCGGCGAGACCAAGAAGAGCGAACTCCAGGGCGCTTCCAAGGGAATGTACGAATCGATGAGCGAAAAGCAGCTCGAGGAATTCGCCGAGACGAAGCGCAAGGGCCTGCCGGAGAAGAAGTCGAAAGGCTAGAGTGCAGTCCGCCGTTCAAGGGAAACGCCGAAGAACACGAGCCGGAATCAAAAGCCCGCGGCCAAACCGCAGGCTTCGAAATGATGTCGGCCGCCTGATTGCAGCCTACCAGCGCCCTCTGCACTGCTTGATCTTGTAGCGGATGACCTTCTTGTGGCCGTGCCGCCAGATAATTTTCTTCTTGATCACGATGCGGCAAGCCTGGTGGTGCCGGTGCCCTTGCCAATGCCTGGCCTCAGCCGGCTCCGGTGTCATGACCGCCATGGATCCCGCCAACACAGCGGCTCCTGTCAGGGTAAGGAAGAATTTCTTCATGCGAATGTAGCTCCTCTGCTCCGGTCCCTTCCTGATGCCGCTGGCGCAACCTCCCGCCACATCCGGCACTGTACTCAACCCAGAGACGCTATATCGTCGCCATGGCCTACGCCAGCCACAAGCTTGACACCGGTTAAATCTCCGTTTAATCAGCGCGCTAACACCGGGCCGCAATGCCCGGTGGTTTTCTTTATGTGCGCAAGATGCGTGGAAATCCAATTCTACTATCTTGTTTGAACTGACGTGTCCCGTGGGTTTTCCGCCGCGTTGCGTGGGAAAACCCTGTCAGGTCTCGAAAACGGAGGCCAGAGGAGGGCGCGTTTCCTTCACCCGGACCATGAGGTTCCGGGTGTGTTGTTTTGAAAAGGGAATGCGATGAGCAAGCGCGAATCCGCGAAGTACAAGATCGACCGCCGTCTCGGCGAAAACATCTGGGGCCGCCCGAAGTCCCCGGTCAACAAGCGTGAATACGGCCCCGGCCAGCATGGCCAGCGCCGCAAGGGCAAGCTTTCCGATTTCGGCCTGCAGCTGCGCGCCAAGCAGAAGCTGAAGGGGCACTATGGCGACGTTTCGGAAAAGCAGTTCCGCAAGGTTTATGAAGAGGCTGACCGCCGCAAGGGCGACACCTCGGAGAACCTGATCGGCCTGCTCGAGTCGCGTCTCGACGCGGTCGTCTACCGCGCCAAGTTCGTGCCGACCATTTTCGCCGCCCGTCAGTTCGTCAACCACGGTCACGTCAACGTCAACGGCAAGCGCGTCAACATCGGCTCGTACCGCTGCAAGCCGGGCGATGTCGTCGAAATCCGCGAAAAGTCCAAGCAGCTGGTCATCGTTCTGGAAGCGGTCGGTCTCGCCGAGCGCGACGTGCCGGACTACATCGAAGCCGATCACAACAAGATGGTCGCGACCTTCTCGCGCATCCCCGGCCTGGCGGACGTTCCGTTCGCCGTGCAGATGGAACCGAACCTGGTCGTCGAATTCTATTCGCGCTAAACGAGCGCGTTCTGCGACATCCTGCGAAGGCCGCCCGTCGAGGCGGCCTTTTCTTTGTCGGTCATGTCCGCTAATCCGGCGCTCTGGGCCATTGAAAGCGACATGCCATGAACATGCTTCCAGACATTGAAACGCTCGAACCGGTCGCCGACAGCGAAGGCGGTTTCCATCCGCTGGTCGCCGACAGCGAAGGCGGTTTCCATCCGCTGTTCGCCGACGTGCCGTCCTCGGTCGAGTTCAACAAACTGCGCAAGCGGCTGCTGCGGCTGACCCGGCAGGCGATCGAGGATTTCTCGATGGTCAAGCCCGGCCAGCGCTGGCTCGTAGCGCTGTCGGGCGGCAAGGATTCCTACGGCCTGCTCGCGGTGCTGCTCGACCTCAAATGGCGCGGGCTCTTGCCGGTCGATCTTCTGGCCTGCAATCTCGACCAGGGCCAACCGAATTTCCCCAAACATATCCTGCCGGACTATCTCGACAGCCACGGCATTGCGCACCGGATCGAATATCAGGACACCTATTCCGTCGTCACCGACAAGCTGCCGGCGGGCAGCACCTATTGCTCGCTCTGCTCGCGTCTCAGGCGCGGCCATCTCTACCGCATTGCACGCGAGGAGGGGTGCTCGGCGCTGGTGCTCGGCCATCATCGCGAGGACATTCTCGAGACCTTCTTCATGAACCTCTTCCATGGCGGGCGTCTCGCCGCCATGCCGCCAAAACTGCTCAATGACGAAGGCGACGTCATGGTGCTGCGGCCCTTGAGCTATTGCGCCGAGGTCGATCTGGAAAAATTCGCTGCCGCCATGCGATTCCCGATCATTCCCTGCGATCTCTGCGGCAGCCAGGAAGGTCTTCAGCGCAATGCCATGAAGGCGATGCTCGAGGACCTGGAAAAGCGCATGCCGGGCCGCAAGGATACGATGCTGCGCGCGCTGTCGAACAGCAGGCCATCGCATCTGCTCGACAGAAAGCTGTTCGATTTCGCTGCCCTCAAGACCCTCACCACAAGGCAAGCCGATGACATTTGACGACACCGCGATCGACTGGCTGGCCGGCATTCTGGCCGAGGCGGCACTGGCCGAGATCATGCCGCGCTTTCGCCGGTTGGGCGATGGCGATGTCAGGCAGAAGACGTCGGCCGCCGACCTGGTGACCGAAGCCGACGTCAATGCCGAGCGGCTGATCACCGCGCGGCTGCGCGAGCGGTATCCCTCAGCGATGGTCGTCGGCGAGGAGGCCTGTTCCGACAATCCAGCGCTTTTAAACGGGTTGGGCGATGCCGATCTGGCCTTCGTCATCGACCCGGTCGACGGTACTTTCAATTTCGCCTCCGGCGTGCCGCTGTTCGGCGTCATGCTGGCGGTCGTGGTCAAGGGCGAGACCGTCGCCGGCATCATCCACGATCCCGTCGGCAAGGACTGGCTGATTGGCGCCAGGGGTGCCGGCAGCCATATCCGGCATGCGCACGGCAGCATCGAGAAGGTGCATGTAGCGGTACCCGCGCCGATCTCGGAGATGACCGGCTCTGTCTCCTGGCAATATATGGCCGAGCCGGAACGGACACGGCTGGCGCGCAACCAGACCAAGATCCTGTCGCAGTTCGCCTATCGCTGCGCCGCGCACGAATACCGCCTGCTGGCGAGCGGCCATGCCCACTTCGTCGTCTACAACAAGCTGATGCCGTGGGACCACCTGGCCGGCGTGCTGATCCATGCCGAGGCCGGCGGCCATGCGGCGCGCTTCGACGGCAGCGCCTATCTGCCCTCGCATCTCGGCGGCGGCCTGCTTGTCGCGCCAGACAAGGAAAGCTGGCACGAATTGCGCCGCGAGCTCTGGGCGCAGTAGGATCGATTGCTGCGTTAGCCGAAAGCAGTACAATCTCGCGCAAATCCGGAGGCTCTCGAATGAAACCTCGGTTTGCATTTGTCGCGGCGGCTCTTGCCGCCGGTCTGTTCGCCAGTTCCCTGGAAGCAAGGTCGCAAGAGCGCAGCTGTCGCAGTACCGATCCCGTCGACACGATAAAGGAGATGTCGGACGCGATCTATGCCTGCTGGAAGCCGCCACCCGGAACCGCGGGCATGTCCCTCACGCTGCGGTTCTCGCTTCGCCGCAACGGCACGCTGATCGGCAAACCTCGCGCCACATATTCCGATCTGGGAACCGATGCCCAGCGCAGCCGGGCCTTCGTGGCATCCATCCTCAGGGCACTCGATGACGCTCTGCCATTGCACTTTTCGGACAGCATGGGCGAAGCAATTGCGGGGCGCATGCTTGCCCCTCGGTTCACGGCAGCCCTTGAAGGTGCGTCCTAATGCAAGTCGGTGATGTGCCCTGAAACGGGCGGGTTCTGTGGCTGGAACATCTTGCCGCGCTCGGCGATGAAGATCATCAGCAGCGCGGCGACCGAGACGCTGCAGAAGCCGGCGGCCAGCGGCGTCACCGTGCCGTTGAAGGCCTGGCCGATCAGCGTACCGAGAATGCCGCCGAGAAACGTCTGCATGAAACCGAGGATCGACGAAGCCGTGCCGGCCAGTTGGCCGAGCGGCTCCATGGCCAGCGCGTTGAAGTTCGCGCCGAGCGCACCGAATGGAAGCATGGCGCAGGCAAAGAAGGTGATGAACAGCCAGAGCGGCATCTTCATCTCCAGCGAAATCACCAGCCAGGCAAGGCTGATGACCAGGAACAGCAGCAACGCACTCTGCGACAGGCGGCGCATGCCGATGCGACCGACAAGGCGCGAGTTCAGAAAGTTGGAGAAGGCGAGCACGCCCGCAACCCCGGCAAAGATGACCGGGAACATCTCGCCGACTTTGAAAATGTCGACATAGATCTGCTGCGCCGAAGCGATGAAGCCAAACATGGCGCCGAAAATGAAGGTGCTGGCGAAGGCATAGCAGATCGCAATGCGGTTGGTGAGAACGATACGAAACCCGCCGACAATGGAGTTGAGCGTCAGCGGCCGGCGATGTTCGGGATGCAGCGTTTCAGGAAGGCGCAGCAGCGACCAGGCCGAGACGAGCAGCGCACCGACGGCCATGGTGACGAAGATCCAATGCCAGGTCGCAAACAGCATGATAAATTGGCCGATGCCGGGAGCAATGACCGGTATCGCCATGAACACCATGAAGATCAGCGACATCACCTCGGCCATGCGCCGGCCGTCGAACGTATCGCGCACGATCGAGACCGCGATGACACGAGTGGCGGCTGCACCGATGCCTTGCACGGCCCGGCACAGCAGAAGTGTTTCAAAGCTTGGTGCAACGGCGGCGGCCGCAGCCGCGGCGACATAAATCACCAGCCCGGCGACCAGTGGTGCGCGACGTCCGAAGCGATCCGAGATCGGCCCGAAGAACAGCTGCCCGCCACCGAAGCCCAGAATGTAGGCCGTTATGACGTACTGCCGGTGGTTTTCATTTTCGACGCCGAGCGAGGCGCCGATCTGCTGCAGAGCCGGCAGCATGATATCGATGGCCAGCGAGTTCAGCGCCATCAGTGCCGCGCACAGAGCGATGAACTCCCAGCGCGGAATGGGCAGTTTGCTTGCCGATTGCGGCGCTGGTTTTGGCTGGTCCACGGCAAGTCCGATCTTTCAAACGAAAATGCGCCGGCGGGCCGGCGCATTGGCTCGTCCTGGTCCTGGGGTCAGGACATGAAAATTGCCGAGGTGAGGTTGCCCCGGTGCCTGGTGCTCGATGCCCGAAAATCAACGTCGATTTCGGGCATGCACAAAACAGAAATCAGGCGGCGCCTTTGACGCTGACGCCCTTCTCGACGAGGAACGTCTGCAGCTCGCCCGCCTGGAACATCTCGCGCACGATGTCGCAACCGCCGACGAATTCTCCCTTGACGTAGAGCTGAGGGATCGTCGGCCAGTTGGAGTATTCCTTGATGCCCTGGCGCAGTTCAGCCGAGTCCAGGACGTTCACGCCTTTGTAGTCGGCGCCGATATAGTCGAGGATCTGGACGACCTGGCCGGAAAATCCGCATTGCGGGAAACCAGGTGTGCCCTTCATGAAAAGGACGACGTCGTTGCCCTTCACTTCATTGTCAATGTAGTCGTTGATGCTGCTCATGGAATATCCTTTCCCGCCTGTGGGAGTCAGGCTCGAAACATACCCTTCAAATAAACCCAACGATTGCTCGAAACAAGACGTTAGCCGCGCCGTGGCTGAAATGGCGCAAAGGATGAGCCGTGTTGGGCCAAGCGCTAAGGGTCAGTCGGGAACGCTGGTCTGCAGCGCCAATGCGTGCAACACGCCGCCCATATTGCCCTTCAGCGCGTCATAGACCATCTGGTGCTGCTGGACGCGGCTCTTGCCGCGAAAGCTCTCGGCCACCACCTCGGCCGCATAGTGGTCGCCGTCGCCGGCGAGATCGCGAATCGTCACCTTGGCGTCCGGAATGCCGTCCTTGATCAGTTTTTCGATGTCGTGGGCATCCATTGCCATGGCAAAATCCTGTTTCGAGCGGCCGGTAGCCGGCCATAAGATGAGAGTCGGGTGAGCCTAAAGCCTTTCCGGTCCGGATTGAAGCCGTTCTGTCCCGCCAACGGCCACACGGCTTCAGAGAAAGACTAGGCCGGTGGGCTTGCTTCATCCTCGGCAACGTCCTCGCGTGTCGAGAAAGCGCGGCCAAGGCTGAAGGCAAGCACATAGAGCGGCGCGTTGAGCAGCAGGCTGACAATGGGGAGATAGCTCGTCATTTGCCAAGCCGGCGAGAAGAACCCTTGGCCATGGCCGTCGCAGATGAGCGACGAGCCGTACTCCCACAACGCGCCCACGACCACCGTGCCGGCGAAAAGCTTGACGCAGGTGACGATGTGCCTTGCCCGTGCCGGATCCGGGAAAAGGCGGCCCCAGAGCACCAGGCAGATGATCGGGACCGCGTAGAGGAGGTTCTGCAGCGCCAGCATCGGGACGGCGCCGTTCGCCGCGGCAAGGAACTCCGCACGTGTTTCCAGCCGCATACAAACCTCGCTCGAGGTTGTCGACAGCAGGAAAAAGACGAACGGTCCCAGGAACCAGAAGAAGAACAGCGACGGCCAGAAAACGACTGCAAGCAGCGCCCGGGCAGCCAGTGTGGTCAACTAGCCTGATCCATGAAGCGCGGGAACCAGCCTTCGTGAGCCGAGGAGAGTTCGCTGACCGGGATTGCCCTGGCGTCGCCAAGCTTCAGCGCGCTGCCGCCTGTGGAGCCGATCCACGGCGCGAAGATGCCAAGCTCGCCCTGCTGCTTGCGAATGGCGTCCCATTCGTCACCATGCGGGTCGATCGACAGCGTCAGCAGATAACGGCCCTGATCCTCGCCGAACCAGACCGGGATCGGGTCGGTGCCGACAAGGCCGGGAACGGTGGCGCCGATGCCGGACGCCATCACCATTTCGGCTAAAGCCACCGCGATACCGCCATCGGAAACGTCATGCGCCGCCGTGACGATGCCGGAGGCGATGAGCGCGCGCACATGGTCGCCGACGCGCTTTTCATGCTCGAGGTCGACCGGCGGCGGCGGTCCATCCGTGCGGCCGTGTATGTCCCTGAAATAGACCGATTGCCCGAGATGCGTTCCCCAGGACGCCGGCGCGCCGACCAGCAGGATCATTTGGCCCTCGGCCGCAAAGCCGGCCCGCACCATCTTCGACCAATCGGCGATCAGGCCGACGCCGCCGATGGTCGGGGTGGGCAGGATGCCCTGGCCGTTGGTCTCGTTGTAGAGCGAGACATTGCCGGAGACGATCGGGAATTCGAGCGCACGACAGGCGTCGCCGATGCCCTTCACGGCACCGACCAGCTGGCCCATGATCTCGGGCCGTTCCGGGTTGCCGAAATTGAGGTTGTCGGTTGCGGCCAGCGGCAGAGCGCCGGTGGCGGTCAAGTTGCGCCAGCATTCGGCCACCGCCTGCTTGCCGCCCTCGTAAGGGTCGGCCTCGCAATAGCGCGGCGTCACGTCGGACGAGAAGGCGAGCGCCTTGGTCGCATGGCCTTCGACCCGCACCACGCCGGCATCGCCGCCTGGAAGCTGCAGCGAATTGCCCTGGATCAGCGTGTCATACTGCTCCCACACCCAGCGGCGCGAAGACAGGTCGGGACCGCCGAGCAGCTTCAGGAGCGCGTCTGCAACATCGGCTTGCGGAACATCATTGGCGGCCAGCGGCGCCGGCTTCTTCGGTTCGATCCACGGCCGGTCATATTCCGGAGCCTTGTCGCCAAGATCCTTGATCGGCAGGTTGGCAACCTCGTCGCCCTGGTGCAGCACGCGGAAGCGCAGATCGTCGGTGGTCTTGCCGACGATGGCGAAGTCGAGCCCCCATTTGTGGAAGATCGCCTCGGCTTCCTTTTCCTTTTCCGGACGCAGCACCATCAGCATGCGCTCCTGGCTTTCCGAAAGCATCATTTCGTAGGCGCTCATGCGCTCTTCGCGCACCGGCACCTTGTCGAGATCGAGCTCGATGCCGAGGTCGCCCTTGGCGCCCATTTCGACCGCCGAGCAGGTGAGGCCGGCCGCACCCATGTCCTGGATGGCGATGACGGCGCCCGAGGCCATCAGTTCGAGGCTGGCTTCCAGCAGGCACTTTTCGGTGAAGGGATCGCCGACCTGCACTGTCGGACGCTTCTCATCGATCTTGTCGTCGAATTCGGCCGAAGCCATGGTGGCGCCGCCGACGCCGTCGCGGCCGGTCTTGGCGCCGAGATAGACGACCGGCAGGCCGACTCCCTTGGCTTCGGACAGGAAGATCGCATCGGTCTTGGCAAGGCCCGCTGCAAAGGCGTTGACCAGGATGTTGCCATTGTAGCGGGCATCGAAATTGACCTCGCCGCCGACCGTCGGCACGCCGAACGCGTTGCCATAGCCGCCGACGCCGGAAACCACGCCTGAAACGAGGTGCCTGGTCTTGGGA
>NZ_RZRA01000780.1:0-2780 GCF_003998945.1 Mesorhizobium sp. M7A.F.Ca.CA.003.01.2.1
CTTTAGATGCTTCTTATATTAGGAGATTATTAACTCTTATAGAGAGGAAGCGTCAACGCCCAACTTGGCCGAACAGTTAATAGTCGAACATAAGGGGAGCCACAGTCACTAGAATCGAGTTGTGAGATCGAACAGGCGCACGCCCGATATGAGCCAGGCGGCAGACGTGCGGCTCAGCGTGACCAGAGCCCGCCAGCGCACCACCATACCAACACCGCACCTTGATCGCTGAGTACTTTTCGTGCAGCACGCCAACCCGACAGCCAGCCAGTTCGCTTGAACGGTCGGGGATTCAACTGAGATCACTTAACGCGCCGGACAGCCGGGAAGCTTCATGCCTTGCTCACGGAGATCTTGAAGCCGGGCAACTCGAACATCTGTCCCACACGCTCCGTAGCACTTCGTGAAACCTCGTCGTTCGGTACGTGCGACCACACCTCCTCGTTCAAGGCCGATTGATCGCCCGAGCGCTGTCGCGATCGGTCTCGTCAGGGATATATTCGCCGGCATTGGCATCGAAGCCGGTCCAGCCGCCAGCCTCGTAAGCCCTGCGGCGTTCGGCAAGATCGACCGATCTGGATTGCCCCAGAATTTCCTCGGCATTTGCAATGAGTTCATCGTCCACCCTGGCCGTGACCAACGTGCCGCCGCGGCGTACGCCCTCCGCATACACGTGGGCATCGTTCTCGGGCACGCCGGACTCCGTCAGAGCGCCGACAATGCCTCCGACCGCACCGCCTGCCACCGCCCCGGCAACGACACCTGTCGCGGTGGCGGCGAGCCAACCCGCCGCGACCACAGGTCCGACGCCCGGGATGGCCATGACCCCCAGCCCTGTCAGCAATCCGCCGGCACCGCCGATCACGGCTCCAATCCCCGCGCCAGCCCCGGCATCCTCGGCAGCCTCCGAACGGTCGCCCTCGTACCAGTCATCCGAGTTGTTGGCGACGATGCTGATGTTCGCATGCGGGACGCCCGTGGCTTCCAGTTCGCGGACCGCGTCGGCCGCGTCGTCATAGTTGTCGAACAGTCCAGTTACCGTTTTCATTGATTTCTCCTGATCCGTGCTCACTTGCTGGCGGCAACGACGTTGCCCTGATAGTCCAGGCCGACGGCGAGGCTTTCGCCTGCCTTGGTGGCATGGCCCCGCCAGATGCCCTGGTCGTCCTTGGTAAGCTTCGACACGTTGGTATAGCCTGCACCCTCGATGCGGCTCTTGGCCTGGGCTTCGGTGAAGCTGTTTGCGCCGGGAACGAGAGCGGCGGCATTGGGGGTATTGTCGGTCTTCACCGCCGGTGTTGTCGCTCCCGTGATGGCGTCCTGCCCGGCTGCGATCTTTTCGATCATCTGCTGGTGCGTCTTCAGCGTATCGACCGTTTGCTGGGCGAATGTCTTGAGCCCGGCGTTGTCGCCGCCGCTGGCATAGGTTTCGAACAGCTTGACGGCGTCGGCATGCGCCTTGCGCTGCATGTCGACATAGGCTGGATCGATCGGAGCCTGCGCATTCTTGAGCTTGTCGAGATCGCCCTGGTGCTGGGCATCAAGCGCCGGCGGCACTTTCAATTTTTGTTCGCCGGCCACCGTTGCCAGCTTGGCATTGGCCGCGCCGTGATCGCGGATCATCATCTGGGCGAAGTCCTTGATGCTCTGGTCCTGAACCTTGCCCAAGGCAATCTGGCTCGAGTCGACTTCGAACTTGCCGCCGATGGCAGCCTTGTCGACGAAGGCCTGGGCGCTGTCGGCAGCAAAAGCAGGCACGGCGAGAAAAATGGAAGCAGCGGCGAGCGATGCGAAAAATTGTCGTGTTTTCATCGGCTTTGTCCTTGCCTGGGATGCGTCGCCCTAACAGGCCAAGATGCGCTTTGTTCCGATACCCAGACGACATGCCTGCAGGCCCGGCAGCACCACGATCCACGCATGAGGCTGCCGGACTATCTCGCGTGAGATCTGCCACATCGACGGAAAATGTGGAGAAGTGACAGGCGACAGGAACGCCGGCACCATGAACCAGCGTGGCTGCAAAAAAGCCGTGGTCGAGACAAGCAGTTTCCAGGCGCCGCTATTCTACATGCAGCATGGGTTCGAGGAATTCGGCAAAGTCGAATTCGGAATTCCAGGGCACGCACGCATCTTCCTTCGCAAGGACCTGTTGTAAGTCTTGGGACGGGCGCGCACGGACGGCCAACGGCTAGTTGTTTCAAACGCCAGGTGCTCTGGAACAAATCGACGGTTGCGGAGTTAAAGCGCGTCGCGACGCGCAGTCTTGCAGCGGCGTGTCGAATAGAGTGCATCCCGCTGGAGAGGCATGTGCGTACTGGACATTTCAGAAAGCCGATTGTCATTCAACCTGGCCGGATAGACCGCGACAGGGTTGTGGTTTCGGTGTCGGACGCAGCCGAAGTGCTGCTGCGGGACTGGCCAAAGCCGACATCCGAGAGGCGTCTTGCCGCGATCAGAGCGTGCCTTGCCGTCATGCGAGGCGAAAAGCCGACAAGGGCGGCACGACAGGCGTTCATCGTTGCGGCCAAGGACGCCAGGATTCTGCTGAGCGAGCAAGTCTGACCGTGGTGGGTCGCCTCAGCGCATGCAAGCTTGGTTCCGCCGGCGCCTGCAAGTGCGATACTGCCGAGATCGGTTCGAAGGGGAGAGATTATGGCTAAGGTTACAGGTCTCACGGCTGCCGCGGCCAGAGGCGAAGTTCAGGCAGGAGCAACGCACGACAAGACGCCGGGGTTCGATCCCGCCATTGCCCCGCTTGAGACAGACGCAGAGGCCGCGGA
>NZ_RZRA01000781.1:0-2779 GCF_003998945.1 Mesorhizobium sp. M7A.F.Ca.CA.003.01.2.1
GTCAATTCCTGTTCTACTTCCGTGACGACACAATTGAGATCGTGGCTCAAGATTGGTTGCTGACACGGGAAACACCACTGGCCGCTGAGGACCCCTCCGGCTGAGACTTTCATACTGCGGCGGAATCTGATTCAGACTCCGCAATAATATGAAGGTCCCGGTCGAAAAACGACTCCATTGCGGATCTACACCCAAGGATATATGCTGTCGCAGCGCGCCTAGGCATCCCGCTTCACCATCGCGCATGTTCCATGAAAGTAAAGAATAGATTCGACTCGCTCATGCACGCGGTCTGTGCTGGTCATGGGTATTGCGGAGGAATGCACGGCGACAAATTCATGCATGTCACCGATTTTATCCCTCAATCCGGTGATGTCACAGCGGACCAATTCGTGGAATGGGTCTTTCTAGCTGAAATTGAGAACAAGAGTGAGCGAATGTCCCCCAGATGGGATCGGCATCGCCAAAGGATACGAAGCTATTTTGTTGAGTACATGGGATCAGACGTCATCGATGCCAGCCAATTAAAATGGGGTGTAGAGGGCTAAGCCAGCCCCTTTGCCCTGCTTCCCAATCATCGCGGTCATACTGCATTTATGAGTTCACGACCTAGGATGACGAAAAGCCTCAGGCGGCCTTCTTCTTCGCCAGCCTCGCTTTGATCGACGCGACGTCGGCGCGCGGCGTCGCGGCGAACAGCGTCCTGGTGTAGCTGTGCTTGGGGTCGGCGAAGACCTCGTCGCGCGAGCCGTATTCCACCGCTTCGCCGAAATACATCACCATCACATCGTCGGCGATGTAGCGTACCACGGACAGATCGTGGCTGATGAAGACGTAGGTCAGCTGGAACTCGTCCTGCAGGTCGGCGAGCAGGTTGAGCACCTGCGCCTGCACCGACAGATCGAGCGCCGAGACCGGCTCGTCCAGCACCAGCAGGCTCGGATTGAGCATCAGCGCGCGGGCAATGGCGATGCGCTGGCGCTGGCCGCCGGAGAACATATGCGGATAGCGATTGTAATGTTCGTGACCGAGCCCGACCTTCTTCAGCATCTTCATCGCCAGGTCGCGCCGCTCGGCCGCCGGCTTGTCGGTGTTGATCAAAAGCGGCTCGCCCAGCACGTCGCCGATCTTCTGGCGCGGATTGAGCGATCCGTAGGGGTTCTGGAAGACGATCTGCACCTTGCGGCGCATCTCCTTGGTCAATCCGCCCTTGGCGATGTCGACCTTGTTGCCGTCGATGAACAATTCGCCCGATGTCGCCGGATCGATCAGCGTGATGATGCGGGCAAGCGTTGACTTGCCGCAGCCGCTTTCGCCGACAATGGCCAGCGTCTTGCCCTTGTCGACCTTGAACGAGACGCCCTTGACCGCGTGCACGGTGCGCGGCCCGGTGAACAGGCCGCCGCCGATGTGGTAGTCGCGGACGATGTTCTTGCCTTCGAGAACCGTGGTGCTCATCAGGTGGCTCCCGCAGCAGAAGGCGCCGGCTCGAACATCATGTCGGAAACGGTCGGCAGCCGGTCGCCGACGGCGTTTTCCGGCAAGGCCGACAACAGCGCCCGCGTGTAATTGCTCTTTGGCGATTCAAACAGCGACAGCACGTCGGCCTCTTCCATCTTGCGGCCCTTGTACTGGACGATGACGCGGTCAGCGGTCTCGGCCACCACGCCCATATTGTGGGTGATCATGATCAGGCCCATGCCGTATTTGGCCTGCAGCGAAACCAGCAGATCGAGGATCTGCTTCTGGATGGTGACGTCGAGCGCCGTGGTCGGCTCGTCGGCGATCAGCAGTTTCGGATTGCAGGCAATGGCGATGGCGATCATGACGCGCTGGCACTGGCCGCCGGACATCTGGTGCGGGAAGGAACTCAGCCGCTCTTCAGGGTCGGCGATGCCGACCAGCTTCATCAGTTCGATGGCACGCGCCCGGCGCTGGGCGCGGTCCATGCCCATGTGGAAGCGCAGCACCTCCTCGATCTGGAACCCGACGGTGAAGCACGGGTTGAGGCTGGCGATCGGCTCCTGGAAGATCATCGAGATGTCCTTGCCGACGATCTTGCGGCGTTCGGACGGGCTGAGCTTCAGCAGATCGACGCCGTCGAAGGCCATGCGGTCGGCCTTGACGGTTGCCGTGTTGGGCAACAGCCCCATCACCGCCAGCATCGACACCGACTTGCCGGAGCCGGACTCGCCGACGATCGCCAGCACTTCGCGCGGCTCGATCGACAGGTCGATACCTTGCACGGCCATGAACGGTCCGGCCGCGGTGTCGAAGGAAACGGTGAGGTTCTTGATCTCGAGCAGAGGCATGCTCAGGACCTCTTCAGCTTGGGGTCGAGCGCGTCGCGCAGACCGTCGCCGATCAGGTTGATGGCAAAGACGGTGATCAGGATGGCGAGGCCAGGGAAGGTCACCACCCACCAGGCGCGCAGGATGAACTCGCGCGCTTCGGCCAGCATGGTGCCCCATTCCGGCGTCGGCGGCTGCGCGCCCATGCCGAGGAAGCCAAGGGCCGCCGCCTCGAGGATGGCGTTGGAGAAGGACAGCGTCGCCTGCACGATCAACGGCGCGATGCAGTTTGGCAGGATGGTGACCAGCATCAGCCTGAGATGGCTGGCGCCGGCGACCTTGGCCGAGACGACATATTCGCGGGTCTTTTCGGCCATCACGGCGGCGCGGGTGAGCCGGGCGAAATGCGGCTGCAGCACGAAGGCGATGGCGATCATGGCGTTGACGAGGCCGGGGCCAAGCACCGCGACCAGCACCAGGGCCAAGAG
>NZ_RZRA01000782.1:0-2764 GCF_003998945.1 Mesorhizobium sp. M7A.F.Ca.CA.003.01.2.1
CGCCAACACCGCCCGGCACGCCCCGCCACCACCGCAGCCGGTGCAGGACAGCATCGACGACACGCTGATGAGAGAACTTGAAGTATCGCTGGACCAGCCCCGTTCGGGCGGCCAGGTGGGCAAGCCGGCGGCGCCGCAGTCGCTCGACGACGAGATGACCAAGCTTCTCGGTGAACTCTCCAGCCAGAAGAAATGAGCGACCGCCGGGTCGCTATCCCCGCGAAACACCGTCGCCGGTCCGGCTGCCGAACCACCTCGTCCGAAGCCCCGAGGGTTTTCGATCTTCGCGCGCCCTGAGCGGTGGATGCCGCACCAATGAAAATGGCCGGAAAACCGGCCATTTTCAGAATCGAGTTCGTTCGAGACAGCCGGCCGTGAGCTTCAGTCGTCGCGATAGACTTTTTCGCGGCGCTCATGCCGCTCCTGCGCTTCGATCGACAATGTCGCGATCGGACGTGCATCGAGCCGCTTCAGCGCGATCGGCTCGCCGGTTTCTTCGCAATAGCCGTAGGTGCCTTCGTCGATGCGTTGCAGGGCGGAATCGATCTTTGCAATGAGCTTGCGCTGACGGTCGCGGGCCCTGAGTTCGATGGCCCGGTCGGTTTCCGAAGAGGCGCGATCGGCCAGATCGGGGTGGTTGGCGTTTTCTTGCTGCAGGATTTCCAGTGTTTCGCGCGCTTCGCGCAATATGTCATTCTTCCAGGTGACGAGCTTTGAGCGGAAGTAGGATTTCTGCCGCTCGTTCATGAACGGCTCGTCTTCGGAGGGTACGTAATCGGCGGTAACGATGTCGTTCATTCGACTCACCCAAACTGCCCCAAATTTGGCGCCTATATATTCGTCGTCCGACGCCTGCACAAGCGCAATCGGCCGCTGTTTCACGCAATTGTTAAAGTACCCGGGCACGCGTCTTTGCAGCCGCGTACGGTCGCTTTGGTACAAACTCCGCCGCGACACTTTGGATCCGGTGACGCATATTTTCCCTGATCGCGGTGCCCCCGGGGCCGATATGCAAGCGCATTTTGCAGCAGCCAGCGTTGGCTGATTCGCCGTGTTTGAAGAGCACGGGCCATTGTGCGCGACGCCGTTCTCGTGGCTAATCCCGGAAGGCTTCGGCATTCGGAGGTTGGGTGAGCAGGCTTTATCTGTTGCGACATGCCAAGGCTGGCTGGGCATTGCCCGGCATGCGCGATTTCGACCGTCCGCTCGATGCGTCCGGCCGCGCCGATGCCGAAATGATAGGCGCCGCCATGCGCTCCCGCCTCTATGTTCCGGACCGGACGCTGTGCTCCAACGCCAAACGCGCCAAAGAGACGCTGGAAGGCCTGGCCGGCCAGACCGACACCGGCCGGGTCCTGTTCTTCGACGGGCTCTACAGCGCGGACGCGGCCGGTTATCTCAACCTTATCAGGAACAATGGCGGATCGGGCTCGTTGCTGGTCATCGGCCACAACCCGATGATGGAAGACCTTGCCATGGCAGTTTCGGGCGGCGGCGACGAGGCTGCGCGGGCCACGCTGAACCATGGGTTCCCGACCGCGGGCCTGGCGGTCGTCCGCTTCGACGGCGATCTTGCCAGCGCCGCCCAAGGCACCGGCTATCTCGAAGCGTTCCTGACGCCGGCCGATCTCTGAAGCCATTTCAAAGCCTTGTTGCAGCGCCTATATCGGACGGACCGAAGTTCGAGAGAGCATATTTTGGCATCATCGCTGACCACCTTCACCGACGAGGCGAGGATTGCCCTCGACACGCTATCGGGCCGCGCCACCGGGCTTTTTTCCCCATCGCTGCGCCTCGGCGTGACCGGATTGTCCCGCGCCGGCAAAACGGTGTTCATATCGGCCCTTGTCCACAATTTGATCCATGGCGGGCGCCTGCCGCTGTTCGAGGCGCAGAAATCGGGGCGCATCGCGCGCGCCTTCCTCGAGCAGCAGCCCGACGACGCGGTGCCGCGTTTCCAGTACGAGGACCACATCGCAGCCTTGGTCAACGACCGCGTCTGGCCCGATTCGACGCGCGCCATTTCGGAGCTGCGGCTGACCATCGAATATGAATCGGCTTCCGGCTGGAGCCGCATGTTTTCCTCGGGCAGATTGTCGGTCGATATCGTCGATTATCCCGGCGAATGGCTGCTCGATCTGCCGCTGCTCGGCAAATCCTTCGCCGATTTTTCCCACGAAGCCTTTGAGATGGCCGTTCTGCCGGTGCGCGAGGACCTGTCGCAAGCCTGGCGGGCACTATCGGCCGGGATCGACCCGAACGCCGATGCCGACGAGATGACGGCGCGCCGCCTGGCCGAGAGTTTCGCCGCCTATCTGAAGGCCTGCAAGCTCGACGAGCGGGCGCTTTCGACCTTGCCGCCCGGCCGCTTCCTGATGCCGGGCGATCTCGAAGGCTCGCCGGCCCTGACCTTCGCGCCACTGGCCGCGATCGGCGACAACCGTCCGCGCGCAGGCTCGCTGCACGCCATGATGGACAGGCGCTATGAGGCCTACAAGACGCATGTCGTCAAACCCTTTTTCCGGGAACACATCACCCGCCTCGACCGCCAGATCGTGCTGATCGACGCTATGCAGGCGCTGAACGCCGGCCCGGGCGCCATGGCCGACCTGGAACGCGCGGTGACCGAGATCCTCAGCTGTTTTCGCCCCGGCCGGGGCAGCTTCCTCACCGATCTGTTCTCGCGGCGCATCGACCGCATCCTGGTTGCCGCGACCAAGGCCGACCATCTGCATCACGAAAGCCATGACCGGCTGCAGGCGAT
>NZ_RZRA01000783.1:0-2762 GCF_003998945.1 Mesorhizobium sp. M7A.F.Ca.CA.003.01.2.1
GTCGAGGCCGGCATCGACATCGCCAGCGGCGCGGCGCTTTCCATTCCCGACTTCCTGTGGGGCCTGGTGCTGATCCTGCTGTTCGGCGTGCTGGTGCCGATCTTCGACATTTCCGGCCGGGTGTCGCCGCAGCTCGACCTGCCCTTCGTCACCCAGTTTTATCTGTTCGAGAGCTTGCTTCGTCTGCGCCTCGACCTGACCTGGGATCTGCTGAAACACATGCTGATGCCGGCCGTGGCGCTGGCGCTGCCGCTGGCGGCGATCATCTCGCAGCTGCTGAAACAGTCGCTGAAGGAAGTGCTCGACCTCGACTACGTCGTGCTGGCGCGGGTCAAGGGATTCTCGGAAACACAGGTCATCCTGCGCGAAGCGCTGAAGAATGCCGCGCTGCCGACGCTGACGCTGGTCGGCGTGCAGTTCACCTTCCTCATCGGCGGCACCGTCATCGTCGAACGGCTGTTTTCCTATGAAGGCCTCGGCAACATGGCGATCGACGCCGTCATCAACCGCGACCTGCCGCTGATTCAGGGCATCGTGCTGGTCTTCGCGCTGCTGTTCGTGCTGATCAACCTCAGCGTCGACATGATGTACGCGCTGCTCAATCCAAGGCTGCGCCATGGATGAGGGCCGCGCTCAAAGACGAGCTGTGTCGCCGCGTCTGTGGCTTGCCGGCGGTTGGCTGCTGCTGGCGCTTCTGGCGGCAATCTTCGCGCCGCTGGTCGCGCCGCAGGATCCGCTGGCGCAGGATTTGATGCTGGAACGGTTGCCGCCGTTCTGGATGGCCGGCGCCGAACCCGGCTATTGGCTCGGCACCGACAGCCTCGGCCGCGATCTGTTGTCCCGGCTGATCTTCGGCGGCCGCATCGCCTTCATCGTCGCTTTCGCCGCGGCCATCGCCGCCTGCCTGGTCGGCTCGATGCTGGGGCTCATAGCCGGCTATTTCGGCGGCTGGGCCGACCGCATCATCTCGCGCATCGTCGATGTCTGGATGGCATTTCCGCCGGTGCTGTTCGCCATCCTTTTGGTTGCGGTGCTCGGCACAGGCTTGAGTTCCGTCATCCTGGCCATCGCCATCATCGACTGGACGCGTTTCTGCCGGGTGATCCGTGCCGAGACGATGGGCCAGTCGCGCATGGATTATGTCGAGAATGCCCGCATCGCCGGCTATGGCCGCATCGGCATCATGCTGCGCGAAGTGCTGCCCAATGTGGTGCCGTCAATCGTGGCGCTGCTGTCGCTGGAAATGGGCATCGCCGTCATCGTCGAGGCGATCCTGTCCTTCGTCAATCTGTCGATCTCGACCGACGACCCGACCTGGGGCGGCATCATCGCCGAGGGCCGGCTGTCGATCCATCAGGCCTGGTGGGTGCTGGTGTTCCCGCTGATCACGCTCATCCTCACCGTGCTGTCGTTCAGCCAATTCGGCGAGGCGTTGAAGACGCGCTTCGACCCGGTGCTGCGATGAGCGCGGTCTGCCTTGACATCGCCAATCTGAGCGCCGTGCTGCCCAACGGCCAGCGCATGCTGCGTTCGGTGTCGCTCTCCGTCCAACCCGGCGAGGTCCGCGCGTTGGTCGGCGAAAGCGGCGCCGGCAAGACGATGATCGGCAAGGCTGTGCTTGGTGTGCTGCCGTCGAGCGTGCGCATCGTCGAAGGCGATATGTTGCTTGAGGGCGAAGACCTCGGCAAGTTGCCGCCCAAGGCACGGCGCACGCTGATCGGGGCATGCACGGCGCTGATCCCGCAGGACCCGCTGACCGCTCTCAACCCGTCACGCCGCATCGGCTCGCAGATGACCGACCGGCTGGTGCGCATCCTCGGCTGGAGTGGCGAGAAGGCCGATACCCGCATTCGCCAGTTGCTGGACGAGGTGCAGATCCGCGACCCCGACCGCGTGCTCAAAAGCTATCCGCACGAACTGTCCGGCGGCATGCGCCAGCGCGTGCTGATCGCCGCCGCCTTCGCCGCGGAGCCAAGGCTGATCGTCGCCGACGAGCCGACCACGGCGCTCGACGTCACCGTGCAGAAGCAGATCCTGCGGCTGATCGCTGCGTTGCAGCGCGAGCATGGCACGGCGATCCTGTTCGTCACCCATGATCTCGGCGTCGTCGCCAAGATCAGCCAGAGGGTCTCGGTGCTCTATGCCGGCAAGGTGGTGGAGGAGGCCGAGACCGCAGCGCTCTTCGCCGCGCCGCAGCACCCCTACACACGGGCGCTGATCGCGGCGACGCCACGCTACACCGATCCTTTCGCCTCGCTAAGACCGGTGGACGAGGCGGTGCTGGCCGGACTTGCTTCGGAGATCGCTGCCGCCGACCAAGCCTGGAGGCGGCCGCATGGTTGAACCGTTGTTCTCCGTGCGCGGGCTGAAGGTCGCGCTGCCCGACATGACGCGCAAGCCACTGATCGGCCGCGCGCCATTGGCCGAAATCCTGAAGGGCCTGGACTTCGACCTGCCGCGGGGCTCGGTGACCGGCATTGTCGGCGAATCCGGTTCGGGCAAGTCGACGCTCGGCCGCGCTTTGGTGCGCCTGCTGGAGCCAAGCGCCGGCAGCATCCGCTTCGACGGCCGCGACATCACCAATCTGCCGGAAGCGGAGCTGCGGCCGCTGCGGCGCAATCTGCAGATGATTTTTCAAGATCCGATGTCGTCGCTCAACCCGCGCTGCACCATTACCAGCATTATCGCCGCGCCTTTGAAGCAGAATGGTCTTGGCGACAACCTGAAGGCGCGCGTCGCCGAGGCGCTGCAGCGTGTCGGCC
>NZ_RZRA01000784.1:0-2762 GCF_003998945.1 Mesorhizobium sp. M7A.F.Ca.CA.003.01.2.1
AGCAGAGGATCAGGAACCCCAGGCTGAGCAGCGCAAGCACGATCTGGCAAAGCAGCGGATCGGGGTCCTTGGTGTACCGCCAGAACAGGATCACATGCGCGACGAGCACCAGAATTCCGCACGCCACCGTCAGCACGAAACCTGCCTTGGGTGCGGTGAACCAGATCGCAAACATGGTGACGCTGAGGCATATGCCCGACAGCGCGGCTGCGAGCAGGAGCGAACTGAAGTCCAGCATATCGGGCAAGGGCCTCTCGAGCGTCGGCGGTTGCGCTGCATTCTAGGTCAGCGGCTGCCCCCAGATACGGATTTTCAGGCGATCCATCGATGCAACCTGCAGATAGGGTTTACAAAGCGTCGATGGCACGTGTCCCGAAACCGGACCATTGGACGCGAGATCAACCCTTGTTCAGGAGAGCGAGGTTGGCGTTGACGACGGTGGGATCGGCCATGCCGGCCTTCGCTTCGAGCAGCAGCGCCTTGGCCTTCTTGCGATTGCCGCGCAGCAGTTGCGAATAACCCATATTGTTGACGATCTGCGGCCTGCGACCGGCGACTTTCAGAAGCTGGCCGTAGGCACGGTCGGCGAAGTCGAAGCGGCCGAGTTCATCATAGGAAGCCGCGAGCCCCATCCAGGCCTCCGCATTGTCGGCCTTCAACTCGACGGCCTTGCGGAAGTGCTTTTCGGCGAGGCCGTAATTGGCGTCGCGAAACTGCGCCTTGCCTTGCGCCAGATCGGAGGTTTCGGTGTCTTTAGCCGCCGGTTGGATGGCGGTGGTCTTGGTGGTGTCGACGCCACTCGTCGAACAGCCAGACATCATCAAGACGGCCGCCATCGTGGCCATTGCCGGGAAATTATTGTGACGCATGCCCCTGCCTCATCGCCCGATTTGCCGGGTCGTTCTTCAGGAAACACAATATATCAGCGGCGATTAAACTTCGGTGCCGAAACGCCGCCAAAATTCGGCTTCGGGCACACCAGCCATTAACCACCAGGCCGCGGTGCTTCAGTCGCAGCCAGCGGCGTCCTCACGGCTCCAGGGCTTTGAGCCCCGCAGGAGCCGTATACCGGCTGCCGTCATAGCGCAGCCGGTAGGTTTGGCTCACGGACTTGCCGGGATGGGACTGGCACTCGCCATCCTTGTCGGGCAACGGATTGTCGGTATCCATTCGCTCGACCACCGTTATGTCGTGGTAGCCATGATGTTTGGCCGGGCTCATCGCCAGGCTAACCCGACTGGTATGGAAGGATCCGGCGCAATTGGTATCACCCTCGCCGCCATTGCCGGCCACGACCAGGCCATCGAGCACCATCCTCAGGGAATCGCCATCGACGGCATAGAGCCGCAGGTCGGTTTCACTGAACGGATTAGGCAGCGAATTGTTTGCCATTTCGATGCGCAGGCCAAAGGCAGTAACATCGGGCGCCAGCGCATAGCGGCCGGTATCAAGCTCCACCTGGCGGATGGCGATGGCATCATCATTCATCAGCCCGGGCTGGAGCAGGCGCTGGCGCACCTGCCGGCTCTTCCTGTCGACAATCAAAAGCTCGATATCGCCGGCATGCGCGTAGTCGCTGGGTTGGGACCCGTCCATCAGCGGCACTGCGACCAACAGCAGGTCGTCATGGGCGGGCCAGATCTTGCAAGCCAGCCCTGGCGGATCGCCATACGCGAATGTCAGGGCAATGCTGGTGTGGGGTTCGAGCGTGAACGAGGTGCCGTCGGCGCTCTTTCGAGCTTTGGGATAGGCCTGCTGCACCAAGGCGGCGGCATCGCCGCAATCGCCGGCCACGGCCCAGGCGGGCGACAGGCTGGCCGCGGCAAGGCCAAGGAAGAGGGTGCGCAGCAGCATGGACTTTCTCACCTGCAAAGCCGGGTTCGGTCAGAACAATGGTTTGTCAGCCCCTTGCTAGGGCTTTTGTGGAGCGCTCGCTAGTGCGCCGTCATTTTGACGATGACTGGAATGGCCGCGATCATCAGCACCACCGGCAGGATGCACACAACCACGGGCACCGACATCTTGGCAGGCAGAGCGTGCGCCTTTTCCTCGGCCAACGACATACGCTTATGGCGCATGTCGTCGGAGAAGACGCGCAGCGCCCCCGACAGGCTGGTGCCGAGTTCCTTGGACTGCTGCAGCAGCGTGGCGAAGGAACGCACCTCGTCCAGGCTGAGGCGATCGGCGAGCGCCTTCAGCGCATCGTCGAGGCTGCGCCCGGCCCTCAGCTCCAGCGACACCAGCTGCAGGTTCTGGCTGAGCGCGGGATAAGTCTTGGCGAGTTCCTTGGAGACGCGCTCTATGCCTGCCTCCATGCTCATGCCGGCATCCGAGCAGACAATCATCAGGTCCATGAAATCGGGAAACCCGTTGCGGTACTCACGCCTGCGTTCCCGCACTTTCTGGCTCAGCATCAGGCCGGGCAGGAAATAACCGGCCGCGCCCGACAGGATGACGAATGTCCAGCGGCTGGCCATCGTTGCGTCCGGACTGGCCATCCAGCGGTTGAGCACAAACACACCGATTGCCGTGCCGATCATCGCGGTGAACCGGATCAGGAAGAACGTACCGACAGCGCGCGGCTCCATGTAGCCCGCCTGGATAAGCTTCATGCGCAGCCGCGCGACATTTTCCGGATCGCTCCTGGCGTAGAATTCCTGCGCCCGCTTCACCGCCTTCTCGCGCACGATGCCGGTATTCTTCTTTTGCACCGGCTCCGGTTTGGCGGCCACGGGACCGTTGTCGACCCTGAGCCGGCGCAT
>NZ_RZRA01000785.1:0-2760 GCF_003998945.1 Mesorhizobium sp. M7A.F.Ca.CA.003.01.2.1
ACCATGCCGATGTTCTCGCCAAGCTGAGGCTCGACGAGGATGATCGCCGGGCCGGCGACTGCAATGCTATCAGGATCTTTGGTGACGGGCATGATTGTCAATGAACTGCTGTTTGCGGCATTTCAGCGTCCCCTGCCATATTCGGCCGGGAAAATGAAGCATTCGCAAATGACGACGGCTCTGGCCTCCAATTCGTGACCGATCGCCGTTTGCGTGGCCAAAAGCGCTTTGATATACGGGCGACATCTCCCGGCCCAACGCCACGCGGGCAAGGCCGTCCCACATCCCAGCAACGAGGCATTCTTTCCATGGCGAAGATCAAGGTGGCGAACCCGGTCGTCGAACTCGACGGCGACGAGATGACCCGCATCATCTGGCAGTTCATCAAGGACAAGCTGATCCACCCTTATCTCGACCTCAAGCTGGAATATTACGACCTCGGCGTGGAACACCGCGACGCCACCAACGACCAGGTGACGATCGATTCGGCCAACGCCATCAAGAAATACGGCGTCGGCGTGAAATGCGCGACGATCACGCCTGACGAGCAGCGCGTCGAGGAGTTCAAGCTGAAGAAGATGTGGAAGTCGCCGAACGGCACCATCCGCAACATCCTCGGCGGCACCATCTTCCGCGAGCCGATCATCATGAAGAACGTGCCGCGCCTGGTGCCCGGCTGGACCAAGCCAATCATCGTCGGCCGTCACGCTTTCGGCGACCAGTACCGCGCCACCGATTTCCGCTTCCCCGGCAAGGGCAAGCTGACCATCAAGTTCGTCGGCGAGGACGGCCAGGTGATCGAGCACGATGTGTACGACGCGCCCGGCGCCGGTGTCGCCATGGCCATGTACAATCTCGATGAGTCGATCCGCGAGTTCGCCCGCGCCTCGCTGAACTACGGCTTGCTGCGCAACTACCCGGTCTATCTGTCGACCAAGAACACCATCCTGAAGGCCTATGACGGCCGCTTCAAGGACATCTTCCAGGAGGTCTACGAGGCTGAATTCGAGACCGAGTTCAAGTCGAAGAAGCTGTGGTACGAGCACCGCCTGATCGACGACATGGTAGCCTCCGCCCTGAAATGGTCGGGCGGCTATGTCTGGGCCTGCAAGAACTATGACGGCGACGTCCAGTCCGACACGGTCGCGCAAGGTTTCGGCTCACTCGGCCTGATGACCTCGGTGCTGATGACGCCGGACGGCAAGACGGTGGAAGCCGAAGCCGCGCACGGCACCGTTACCCGCCACTATCGCCAGCACCAGAAGGGCGAGGAAACCTCGACCAATTCGATCGCCTCGATCTTCGCCTGGACGCGGGGGCTCGCCCACCGCGCCAAGCTCGACGACAATGCCGAGCTGAAGCGCTTTGCCGACACGCTGGAAAAGGTCTGTATCCAGACGGTCGAGTCCGGCTTCATGACCAAGGACCTGTCGCTGCTGATCGGCCCCGACCAGCCCTGGCTGTCGACCACCGGTTTCCTCGACAAGATCGACGAGAATTTGCAGAAAGCGATGGCGTAGGCATGTCGTCCAAAGGCTTCGCTCGATATTGATCTCGTGCGCGACAGCACTGAGTTAACGACAAAGACTTGAGGCGTGTCGAAGTGCAAATCTGTCTTCCGTGGATGAGCTGGATTTGCGAAAATAGGTAGATGTAAATGGCTATGTGGTTCGATCAGCAAGAACGGCTAAAGAGTACCAAGGGCAAAGAGCTCTTGGACTCCATGCCGAAGTTTGAGGTGCAAGCTGCCAATGTCGCTCCCGCTCCGGCGGAGCTTGGAGGCAAGATCACGCTCGTCATCGAAGATGGCAAGCCCGTTGTGAAGATAAAAGAATAGAGCGTCGCCCGCATCGATCATAGCGTCAACACCACATCGTCGAGCAAGCCCATCGTCTACGGGGCGGACTATAGCGTCTATGTGCGCATCGTCCGCCTCGTGCTTGAGGAAAAAGGCATCGACTACGAGCTTGTGCCAGTCGATGTCTTTGCCGCCGACGGGATTCCCGCCTGGTATTTCGAACATCATCCGTTCGGCCGCATCCCGGCCTTCGAGCATGACGGATTCCGGCTGTTCGAGACGAGCGCGATTGCCAGATATGTTGACGAGGCGTTCGACGGGCCAGCGCTGCAAGCGACGGAGCCTCGTGGCCGCGCAACCATGAACCAGATCATCGGCATGCTCGATGCCTATGCCTACAGATCGATGGTCTGGGATGTCGCCGTCGAGCGGCTGGAGAAGGCTCAGCCGGATGAGGCGTTGATCGCCGGCGGCCTTGCTCAGGCGAGCAAAGCGCTTCGGACGCTGTCCGCGCTGAAAGCGCCGGGACCGTGGCTGCTGGGCGACCAGCTGACGCTGGCCGACCTGCATGCCGCACCGATCATCGGTTATTTCGTCAAGGTCGCCGAGGGGCGAAATCTGCTGGCCGAGTTCCCTGATATCCGGGACTGGTATGCGCGCATTGCGGCTCGGCCGAGCTTCGTGCGGACTGAAAAAATCGGCTGATAAGTGACGTCCGCTGTCCCTCCAACCGTTGCTTTAAATTCAGTCCACTCGCCTACGCCGCTTCGAGTGCCGCCCTTACCGCAGCAATCGCATCATCGGCCTTGGAAGCGTCGGGGCCGCCGGCCTGGGCCATGTCGGGCCGTCCGCCGCCGCCCTGCCCGCCGAGTGCCGCCGAGGCCACTCGGACAAGGTCGACGGCGCTGAAGCGGCCGACGAGGTCGTCGGTGACGGCCACCACGACGCTTGCCTTGTTGTCT
>NZ_RZRA01000786.1:0-2750 GCF_003998945.1 Mesorhizobium sp. M7A.F.Ca.CA.003.01.2.1
CCCTTGGGCCGCTCGTGCGGCAGCGGCAGCTGTCCGGGGATGGAGATCAGCGGCCGTGAGTTCTTGTCGGCGCCCGGCAGCGGGATCGAGCGGAACAGCCCTTGCGTATAGGGGTGGCGCATCCGGTCGAACACGTCCTTGATCTTGCCGGTCTCCACCGCTTCGCCCGAATACATCACGGTGATGCGATCGCAGGTTTCCAGGATCAGGCCGAGATTGTGCGACACGAAGATCATCGACGTGCCGAACTTCTCGCCCAGCCCCTTGACCAGATCGACGATGCCCGCCTCCACCGTCACGTCGAGCGCCGTCGTCGGCTCGTCGAGCAAAAGCAGCGCCGGCTTCGACAGCAGCGCCATGGCAATGACGATGCGCTGCTGCTGGCCGCCGGAGAGCTGGTGCGGATAGGAGCGCATCATACGCTCGGGATCGGGCAATTTGACCGAGCGCACCATATCGAGGGCGCGTTTATAGGCCTCTTCCTTCGACACCTTGTCGTGGATCAGCGGCACTTCCATCAGCTGCTGGCCGACCTTCATCGCCGGGTTCAGGCTCGCCATCGGCTCCTGGTAGATCATGGCGATCTTGTTGCCGCGGATGGAACGCAACTCCTCGTCGGAGAGTTCGCCCATGTCCTTGCCCTGGAACTTGATCTTGCCGCCGACGATCTTCCCGATGTTGGAGAGGTCGCGCATGATGCCGAGCGACACGGTCGACTTGCCGCAGCCGGATTCGCCGACGATGCCCATCGCCTCGCCCGGCATGACGGTGCAGGAAAAATCCATGACCGCCGGTATCTCGCCCTTGCGGGTGAAGAAGGAGATCGACAGGTTCTCGATCTCGATGATCGGCCCTTTGGTTGGCCCGGGGGTCGGCTTGGCGGGATTTCGAACTGCCTCGTTCATGGGTCGCTCCAATCCTGGTTCTTCCAGGCCTGTTTCTCTCAGGCCCATCGGGTCGAAACCCGCGACATCAGTCTTTCATCGATTGTTCGCGCAGCGAGTCGGCGAGCAGGTTCAAGCCCAGCACGAACGACATCAGTGCGATGGTCGGCGGCAGCGCCGGATGGATGAAGGAGCGCAGCAGGCGGCTGGCGTCCTTGATCGCGGTGCCCCAGTCCGGACTTTCCGGCGCCAGGCCAAGGCCGAAATAACCGAGCGTGCCGAGCAGGATGGTGGTGTAGCCGATGCGCAGGCAGGCATCGACGATCAATGGCCCGCGCGCATTGGGCAGGATCTCCCACAGCATGATGTACCAGGGCGATTCACCGCGCGTCTGCGCCGCCGCCACATAGTCGCGCGTCTTGATGTCCATCACCAGGCCACGCACGATGCGGAACACGCCGGGGCTGGAGGCGAACACCACCGCCACGAAGATGTTGAGCTGGTTTGGATCGATATGGACGATGTGCAGCGGGTCCTTATCGAACACAAGGCCGAGATAGATCCAGCCACCGAGGATCAGGGTGATGCCGAGCAGGATGTAGAGCCGGTCGGGCCGGTTCTTGTAGCGGGTCCAGAACAGCACGCTGAAGAAGATGATCGGGAACAGGAAGAACACGCCGGCCATGCCGTACGGGATCGGCGTGTCCATGATACCCGGCGTCACCAAGAGGTAGAACAGCAGGATCACCGGGAAGGCGAGCACAAGGTTGGCCAGGAACGACAGCACGGTGTCGATCTTGCCGCCGTAATAGCCGGCGGGCAGGCCGAGCGTGATGCCGACCATCAGCGCGAAGCCGGTCGCGGCAGGCGCGATGATCAGCACGATCTGGCTGCCATAGACCATGCGCGAAAACACGTCGCGCGCCAGCTTGTCGCCGCCGAACAGATAGGTCAGCCCCGACTGCGGTTCGACGGCGCCCGGCAGCACGTCCTTCATGATCGGAATCTGGGCCAGCGGATCGAAGGGCGATATGGTCGCGGCGAAGATCGCCGTGAACAGCCAGAACAGGCAGATGCCGACGCCGACAATGCCGACACCGCTGTCGAACAGCTGGCCGTAGAGCGCCAGCTTCTTCTTGTAGGCGAAGCTCGCGCCCATGACGATGACGAGCGCGATCCAGACCGGCCAGAAGCGCGACAGCACTTCGAAAACGACGGTGAAGCCACTGATGTATTGAACCGGCATCGGCTTCGCTCCCTACTGAACTCTGATACGCGGATTGAGAAATGCGTAGCCGACATCGGAAATGAGCTGCGTGATCAAGACGATGAACACCGAGACCAGCGAGCAGCCGAGCAAAAGGTCGATATCGTTGTTGCCGGCCGCCTCGACCAGCGTGTAGCCGAAGCCCTGGTAGCGGAACATCACCTCGACGATGACGACGCCGGTGAGCAGCCAAGGGAATTGCAGCATGATGACGGTGAACGGTGCGATCAGCGCGTTGCGCAAGGCATGTTTGACCACCACGCTGCCGAAGGAGAGACCCTTCAACCGCGCAGTACGGATATATTGCTGCGTCATCACTTCGACCATCGAAGCTCGCGTCATGCGGGCGATATAGCCGATGCCGTAGATCGCCAGCGTCATCACCGGCAGTGTGAAATTGTAGAAGGTGATGCCCTGGCTGGCCGAAGCCGCCGAGCCGTTCAGCCAGCCTAGCCATGAGGCGAAGATGACGGTGAAGATGACGCCCGACACATATTCAGGCGTCGCCGTCGAGGCGATCGACGCCACGGACAGCACCCGGTCGGTTCGCGACCCCTCACGCATGCCGGCCAGAATGCCGATCAGCAGCGAGATCGGCA
>NZ_RZRA01000787.1:0-2748 GCF_003998945.1 Mesorhizobium sp. M7A.F.Ca.CA.003.01.2.1
CATCAGATGGGTGGCATTCACCGGCCCGCCGCGAGTCAGCACATAGATCAGCTGGAAATCGGTGAAGGTGAACAGGACCGAAAAGGTCATGGTGATGGCGATGATCGGCGTCAGCAACGGCAGCGTCACATAGCGGAACAACTGCCAACGGCTGGCGCCGTCGAGCGTCGCGGCCTCGTAAAGCGATTGGGGAATCGTCTGCAGGCCGGCCAGCAGCGTGATGGCCACGAAAGGAATGCCGCGCCAGACATTGGCGACGATCACCGAGGCGCGTGCGTTCTCCGGATCGCCAAGGAAATTGATGCGGTGGTCGATCAGTCCCATCTGCTGCAGCGCCCAGGAGAGGATGGAGAACTGCGAATCGTAGATCCACCAGAAGGCGATGGCCGAGAGCACCGTCGGCACCACCCACGGCAGCAGGACAATCGCGCGGAAGAACGATTTGAAGGGAAGGTTCTGGTTGAGGAGGAGCGCCAGCCAGAGGCCGAGCGCGAATTTCAGGATCGAAGCGCTGATCGTGTAGAGCAAGGTGTTGAAGACGGAGAGCCAGAAGACGGCGTCGCTCCACAGATATTCATAGTTTTCGATGCCGATGAAGATGCCGGGGCGGCCGATGCGGGCGTCGGTGAAGCCGAGCCAGACGCCGAGCCCCAGCGGATAGGTCAGGAAGACAAGCAGCAGTGCAGCCGCCGGAAGCATGAAGCCGAAGCCAAGTGCGTTCCGGCTTTCGCTCCAGCGCGATAGAATCCGTGAGAAGATCGAAGATCGCGGCTGGATAGCAGCTGACGGCACAGCCATGGGTCGGCTCCTGCTGAGGTCTCATTGATCGGCCGGATCGGCCACGATGCAATCCGAAGCCAGCCGGGCAGCCGCGCTGCCCGGCTGAGCCGGCTCAAACGCGATAATAGCGATTTGCCCGCTTCTCGGCCTCTTCCATTGCCTCTTGCGGCGTCGCCTGGCCGGTCACCGCTTTGGCGAACATATCGACCAGCACGTAGTCGGCCATGGTTGCCGCCGAAGCATAGCCGAGCGGCCCGGCATAGCCGTTAGGCCGCAGAGTAGCCGAAGCCTTGGCGTAAGCGGCGTTGTTGGGATCGGCAGTCCATACCGGGTTGTTGTCGAATGCCTTCAGGGTCTGGCAGCAATATCCGGCCGAGGAGGTGATCCAGTCCTTCATTTGCGGTTCCTCGAACATGAACTGCAAATACGCCTTGGCCGCGTTGGGGTAGGGCGTGTAATTGAAGATGACAGCCGTGGTCACCTGGAACAATTCGACGGATTTGCCGACAGGGCCGATGGGCAGGTTGGTGGTGCGTATGTCCTTGGCGATTTCAGCCAGCTTCGGATCATTGTCCTTATTGATTTTGGCGGTGTTGTAGGCCGAGATGCCGTTGGCGATGACAGCCAGTTCGCCGGCCAGGAAGGCGCGGTTGTTGTTGACGTCGAGCCAGCTTTCGGTGCCTGGAATGAAGGTCTTGTAGAGTTCCTGCGCGTATTCGATGGCCTTGAGGGTCTCGGGGCTGTTGATCGTTACCTTGCCGCTCTCGTCGACCATCTGGCCGCCATGGCTCCACAGCAGCCAATGAGCATAGTTGTTGCCGTCGCCGACGCCATGGCCATGCGTGAAGCCGGCCGGATGGCCCTTCGCCTGCAAGGCCTTGCAAAGTTCCAGGAAGCCTTTCGTGTCCTTGGGAAACTCCGAAAAGCCGGCCTCTTTCACCCAGCTTTCCCGATAGACGATGGCATTTCCGATCGTGGCCAGTGGCAGGCCGATGAATTTGCCTTCCCGGGTCGCATATTGCTTTGGTCCATCATGCCAGCCGCCGTATTTCGAGCCGAGATACTCGCCGAGTTCGCTCACGTCGTGCAGCTTGTCGGGATATTGGTGCGGGTCATCGAACCAGACGAACATCAGGTCGGGGCCGGAGCCGACATTTGCCGCGACCGCCGCCTTGGGGCGAATGTCCTCCCAACTTTCCTTGTCGACGCGGACCGCGACACCGGTCGCTTCGGTGAAGCGCTTGGTGTTGGCCAGCCATTGGTCCTCGTCGCCCTGGACGAAGGGCGACCAGCGCAGCAGTCTAAGCTTGGCGCCATCCTCGGGTTTGTATTTCGGTCCGTCCTGGGCAAGGGCCGGAGAGCTGATGAACCGACTTCCCAAGGCACCCGCCGCCGCGCCGGCGGTGGTGCGGATCACGTCACGTCTGGTGAACTTCATGCTCGTTTCCTCCTGCTTGTTGTCCTTGCCTGTGGTCCTACTGATCGGTACGTGTTTGGAACCTCTGTCCGGTTTCTCCGTGAAAGAGATGGATGAGGCCGGGCTCGGCCGTAAGCCGGATGGTTTCGCCCGGCGTGAAGGAATGTCGTTCCCGGAAATTCGCGACGATCTCTTCGCCGCCGGCTGTCCGGCCGATGAGCTGCACTTCGGACCCGGTTGGTTCAACCACCGCGACGGTGACCGGAATGCCCCGGTCGTCGGACAGCCGCAAATGCTCGGGCCTTATTCCCAGCACCACAGGCTCGCCATTGGGGATGGAAAGTGCCGAGGCCAACGGGACTGAAATCCCCCCGGCGCCGCGGAACGAGGGTGAGCCGTCAATAGCGATCTCGCCCCTCAGCAAATTCATGGCCGGCGAGCCGATGAAGCTGGCGACAAAAAGATTGTTCGGCCGGTCATAGAGTTCCAGCGGCGGCCCTATCTGCTCGACGATGCCGTCATGCATGACCACGATCTTGTCAGCCATGGTC
>NZ_RZRA01000788.1:0-2745 GCF_003998945.1 Mesorhizobium sp. M7A.F.Ca.CA.003.01.2.1
GTGCGATCTCGACCTCGGAGCCGGTGGCGAAGATCGTTATCGCCGCCTCGCCGCTGGCGGCGGCCAGCTCATAGGCTCCCTGGCTGCTGAGGTTCTTGGCCGTGAATTCGGTGCGCACCGTCGGCAGGTTCTGGCGGGTCAGCGCCAAGGTCGACGGCGTCTTTTCCGACTCCAGGGCGATCTGCCAGCATTCCGCGGTTTCGACCGCGTCGGCCGGGCGGAAGACATTGTGGTTGGGGATCGCGCGCAATGCCGCCAGATGCTCGACCGGCTGGTGGGTCGGGCCGTCTTCGCCCAGACCGATGGAATCATGGGTCATGACGAAGATCGAGCGGATGCCCATCAGCGAAGCCAGACGCATTGACGGGCGGGCATAATCGGAGAAGCACAGGAAGGTGCCGCCATAGGCGATGAGGCCGCCATGCAGCGTCAAGCCATTGATGGCGGCCGCCATGCCATGTTCGCGAATGCCGTAGTGGACATAACGCTGGCCGTAATCGTCGGGCGTAATGTTCTTGGTCTGGCTGGTCTTGGTGTTGTTGGAGCCGGTCAGGTCGGCGGAGCCGCTTATGGTTTCCGGCACGGCGCCGTTGATGACCTCCAGCGCCATTTCCGAGGATTTGCGGGTGGCGACCTTCGGCTTGTCGGCCGACAGCTTCTTCTTGTAGTCGGCGATGACGGCGTCGTAATTCGACGGCAGCTTGCCGGCGAGGCGGCGTTCGAACTCGGCCTTCAACTTGGGCTCGGCCTTGGCCAGACGTCCCTCCCAGTCGGTGCGCGGCTTGGCGCCGGTTTTACCGGCGGCGCGCCATGCGTCAAGGATGTCGGCCGGAATCTCGAAGGGCGGCGAGTCCCAGTTGAAGAATTTGCGCGCACCGGCGATCTCGTCGGCGCCGAGCGGCGAACCGTGCGCCTTGTTGGTGCCGGCCTTGGTTGGAGCGCCGAAGCCGATGGTCGTCTTGCAGGCGATCATCGTCGGCTTGTCGGAGTGACGAGCGGCTTCGATGGCATAGGCGATGGCTTCCGGATCGGTGCCGTCGATGTGGCTGGCGTTCCAGCCCGAGGCCTGGAAGCGGGCGACCTGGTCGGTGTTGTCGGCAAGCGAGACCGGGCCGTCGATCGAGATGTTGTTGTTGTCCCAGAAGACGATCAGCTTGTTGAGCTTGAGATGGCCGGCAAGCGCGATGGCTTCCTGGGAAACACCTTCCATCAGGCAGCCGTCACCGGCCAGTACGTAGGTGTAATGGTCGACGAGGTCGTTGCCGAAGGCTGCGTTCATGATGCGCTCGCCGAGCGCGAAGCCGACCGAATTGGCGAGACCCTGGCCGAGCGGGCCGGTGGTCGTCTCTATGCCGGTGGCATGGCCGTATTCGGGATGGCCGGCGGTCTTCGAGCCCAACTGGCGGAAATGCTTGATCTGGTCGATCGTCATGTCCTCGTAGCCGGTCAGGTGCAGCAGCGAATAGAGCAGCATCGAACCGTGGCCGGCCGACAGGATGAAGCGATCCCGGTCGGGCCAATGGGGGGCCTTCGGATCATATTTCAGGAACTTCGTGAACAGCACCGTGGCGATGTCGGCGCAGCCCATGGGCAGGCCGGGATGGCCGGAGTTTGCCTTCTCGACGGCGTCCATGGAGAGAAAGCGGATCGCATTGGCCATCCGGTCATGTTGTTCACGCGACGTCATGGTTCCTCCAGAAGTGGGGGTTTGGGGGCTTGGGAGAGCCCTTGAAAAGGGTGCGCGACACATAGCAGGCGCGGGCTTTTAGTCAACAAATCGGGTGCACATTTGCCGGTCTTGTGATGCCGGCGGCGGACCTACATTAGCGTTAGCGGGGGACAGTCGCGAGAGCTTTGTTGACGTTGCCTTCACCCGGTGCCTAATGTTTCAGGGATAACGCGTTCTGAACGTGAACGATTCGGTGATGGGCAGGGCACAGGACGAAGGCCATGACCGGGGAAGCCACACTCAAGGAAGTCATCGCGAGGCTGGGCAAGGCCATCGAGGGGCTGGAAAACGCCGTCGCGGCCAAGCTCGAGCATGAACGCGACTACTCCGAAGCCGAGGCCGAGGTGCAGCGGATGAACGCCGATCGCTCGCGGCTGGCGCAGGAACTCGACAATTCCGAAGCGCGCGCCGAACGGCTGGAAGATGCCAACAAGGAAGTCTCGCGACGTTTGGTGACCGCCATGGAAACCATCCGCGCCGTGTTGGACAGATAGGAGCTGGCCCGATGGCACAGGTCACGGTTTCAATCGACGGCAAGCAGTATCGCATGGCCTGCGACGAGGGCCAGGAAGAGCATCTGATCGATCTTGCCGAACGTTTCGACCGCTATGTTTCACACCTGAAGGACTCGTTCGGCGAGATTGGCGATCAGCGGCTGACCGTGATGGCCGGCATCATGGTGATGGATGAACTCTCGGAGTTGCAGAAACGCGTCAAGGGCATGGAAAGCGAAGTGCTGACCTTGCGCAAGACCCGCGACGAGGCTCTGACCAAGGCCGACAAGAGCGATAGCGTGCTGACCAACGCGCTCAGCGCGCTGGCACAGCGCATGGAAGACCTGACTGTGACAATGGCGGTCAACAAGAGCTGAGGCAGGATCTCTCCTGTCCAGCCCAACAGGCTCTCATCCGCGTGCCGAGCATTCGGCAGCATAAAAATGCTCGCCTGCCACCGACAAGAGTTTCATATTGTCTTGCAGTCACGATTTTTGCGCTAAGATGCAACGATGCCCGGGC
>NZ_RZRA01000789.1:0-2745 GCF_003998945.1 Mesorhizobium sp. M7A.F.Ca.CA.003.01.2.1
CGAAAAATCGTCAGAGCGTATATAGTCGCTGATCTTTTTCGCATCGTCGCCCTTGGTGCGCGTGGTGGCCTCGCCGACCGCACGCACCGCGGTCCAGGCCGACATGTCTTTGGAGAGCATCCGCCGGCTCGTCGTCTTCAGGAAGCGGCTCTGCATCTGGATGCCGCCCCATTGTTCGCTGGCGGGATGCCATGACGATGCAACCAGACCGGCCGTGCCGGCGACCAGCCGCGGCGTCCAGGTGCGGTAGGGCACGTAGGTGCCGAAAACCTCGCTTTCGTCGGCGACAAGCACCACGTCATGCTCCGGCACGTCTTGCGTGAACACGGAAATCTGCTGCTGTATCTGCGTGGCGCCGGTGTCGGTGCGCCTGGCTGTGCCGGTATCCTTGAATTCCTTCTCGGCGACGATCTGGCCGCCGAAGCGGGTTGCCGCGCGGCGCAGCGCATCGGCGTAGAGATGATCCTGCTCATGCGATCCATAGAGCAGCACCCAATTCGGCCACTTCTTCACCATGAGATACTGCGCCAGCGCGTCGGCCAGCATGCTGCGCGTCGGCGCGATATGGAAAACGTTGATGCGGCAGTCCTCCTCGCGAAGGCTGTCGTCGGTGGCGCCGACGTTGAAGATCAGCACGCCTTTGTCGCGGGCGATGTCGGCGATCGACAGCAATTGTTTGGCTGAAAGATCGGCGACCACATAGCGGTCGCCCTTGGCGATCATGCCTTCGAATGCCTGAACCGCGTCGCCGTCGGGCTTGACCTCGGTCACGTCGAGGCTGAATTTCTGGTTGGTGAACTTTCCCGTCGTGTTGTTGTCGCCGATCGCCACCTCGGCGCCGGCGACACCTTCGTCACGTGGCGGCAGGTCGAGCATGGAAAGCGTCAATTGCGGTGCGTAGGCCCGCAAATAGCCTATCTTGATTTCAGTTATCTTTTTTTCCGGCTTCGCCACCGTTTCCTGGCCTGTCGCGTCGGAAACGTTGACGGTCAGGGAAAAAAAGCACAAAAAGGCAGCGAGAGTGCCTGGCACCGCGCTCGTCATCGATAGTAATTACCCATTCTTGCGCAGAGGTTCGACGGTTGCCGGACCCGCGCCAAGTCAAGGTGCCCATGATCAACTTAGCCGACCCGCAAAATTTATCAAACCCTATAGGACGACTTTTCGCGCCTGCCAGAACGGTGCGGAAGGTCGCCAGCATCGATTCGCATGGCAACACCGGCGAGACGTGGCGCAGGGGGATCGACCGCCTCTATAAAAGCGTCTTGTCCTCCAAACTGGAGAAACTGTTCAAATGACCAGAATGCTGGCAAGCGTCACCGGCATCGAAGAGGCGGAGATCGCTCTTTCTGGAGGTGTCGATATCGTCGACCTGAAGGACCCGAAGGCGGGAGCCCTGGGCGCGGTGTCCATGGAAACTATGCTCCGAACGATCTCTTTCATCGCGGGTCGGGCTCCGGTCAGCGCTGTCTGCGGCGACCTGCCGATGGAACCCGAAACGATCCGCATCAAGGCCGAAGAGATCGCGGCGACCGGCGTCGACTATGTGAAGATCGGATTTTTTCCTTCGGCAAATATCTCTGCCTGCGCACAGGCGCTTGAACCGCTCGCCGCACGAACGAAGCTGATTGCCGTGCTGTTTGCCGATCTGGCGCCGGACTTCGAGCTTCTGCCGATGTTCGCCAGGCATCGCTTCCACGGCGTGATGGTTGATACCGCGCAAAAGGGGAAGGGCCGGCTGCTCGATCATCTGCCGCCGGAGCGTATTCCGGGATTCGTCGATCGAACGAAATCGCTCGGTCTGATGGTCGGCCTGAGTGGATCGCTGGAAGCTCCGGATATTCCGCGCCTATTGCCTTTCGCTCCCGATTTTCTCGGCTTTCGGGGGGCGCTGTGTGGCCATTCCGGTCGCACGAGTTCGATCAGCGCCGAGGCGGTCTCGCAGATTCGCGAGTTGATCCCAGCGGAATCCGGGACCGGCGATCAATCGAGTATCGACTATCGCCTGTTGGCAGCGAGAGGCTATTCGCCGGACACCGACCCGACACTGGGCACGGACAGGATTTTTGTGCGGGATTTTGTTCTGCCGGTCCAGATCGGTGCCTACAGCTTCGAGCATGGCCATACTCAAAAAGTGCGCTTTGATGTGATCGCCGATGTGCTGCAAATCACCGACCATCCCGAGGACATGCGCCATGTGTTCTCCTACGACATCATCATGGACGGCATTCGCACCATCGTCGCGCGGGGCCATATCCAGCTCAGCGAGGCTTTGGCCGAGCAGGTGGCAGCGCACGTGCTGGAGAACCAGCGTGTCGTGCGCGTCACGGTTAGGGTGGAAAAGCTCGAGCTCGGCCCTGGCGGCGTCGGCGTTGAGATCGAACGCAAGCGCCAATCGGCGGGACGCGGTGCTGCCTCCGGCATTGCTGGCCGAAAAGACCGAAGCGTTGTTTTCCGGCCGCGCCAGGAGCGCCCCGAAATGCTTCGACGGGCCATCGTCAAGCTTGGCGGCAGCACGGCCCATGCGGCGGAGATGAAGAGCTGGATCGCAGCGCTGGCGGGTTCCAGGCTGCCGATCGTCATCGTGCCCGGCGGCGGGCTCTTTGCCGACCATGTGCGCGAGACGCAGACCAGCATGGAGTTTTCCGACACCGCCGCTCATGCCATGGCGATCCTGGCCATGGAGCAGTTCGGCCATGTCATCCTCGACCGGGACGAAAGGCTGGCGCCGGCACGGTCGCTGGA
>NZ_RZRA01000078.1:0-9837 GCF_003998945.1 Mesorhizobium sp. M7A.F.Ca.CA.003.01.2.1
GATGATGATGAAGACGAGCAAGCTTTCGACACCCATAGCGATTTCCTCCGAGCAAGAGGGCGACCGCGGACCGGAAAGCCCGAATCGGCCTCGACATCAACAGCTTAGGCTATTCGAAAGCAGCCGGCCTCACCAGCGGCGCGCTTATTGATCGTCGTCGTCGCTTGCGGCAGGGCGCCAGCTGGTCGGCTCGACCTTCTTTTGCGTGTGACTGTCGATATAGACCCACCAGCCGTCGTCGCGATATTGCGCGATGGATTCGTTGATGACGCCGTCGCTGTCCTTCCAGGTCACGGAGACCTTGGAGCCGTCTGTCGGCGCGGTCGCAATCGGCTTTCTGTCCGCCATGTCATTATCCCCAATTGCACCGACAAACTGAGCCGACAGAACGCGACGGCCTGTATCCGGTTCCAAACGGTCACCGGCCCGCGGAGCGCGCCAACGGCCCTCAGCTATGGGCGAAGATATCCTCTTCGTCCCAGCCCATCAGGTCAAGCTTGGCACGCGTCGGCAGGAAGCGGAAGCAGGCATCGGCCTCCTTGGTCCGCCCATCGCGCGCCAGCCGTCCGGCCAGTACATCGCGCAACCGGTGCAGATAGAGCACGTCGGAAGCCGCATATTCGAGCTGTTCGGGCGACAGCGTCTCGGCCGCCCAGTCCGACGATTGCTGCGCCTTGGACAGCCCGACGCCGAGAAGCTCGAAGCAGATGTCCTTGAGCCCGTGGCGGTCGGTATAGGTGCGGGTCAGCCGCGAGGCGATCTTGGTGCAGAACACCGGCTCCGGCATGACGCCGAACGCATTGTAGAGAACGGCAAGATCGAAGCGGCCGTAGTGGAACAGCTTGGTTACGCCACGGTTCCTCAGCAGGCTGACGAGGTTCGGCGCCTTCTTCTGGCCGGGCGCGATCTGGATGACGTCGGCGCTGCCGTCGCCGGGCGAAATCTGCACCACGCACAGCCGGTCGCGATGCGGATTGAGCCCGAGCGTTTCGGTGTCGATGGCCACTGCCCCGACATTGTAGTGCGAGAGGTCGGGCAGGTCGTTTTTATGGAAACGGATATCGGCCATTGTCTTCTCCGGTCGAGCCCTACAGTGCCCCCTGACCCGCAGGGGATGCTGCAGCGCTTTATCTTGTGGCCCGTCCTCGCCGCGATCGGCTGAAAAATCAACAGGAAAACAGGGGTTCCGCTGCTCAGCGCGTCAAGGCATCGAGAATCCGCGCCCAGGAGCGCTGGCCCTTGTGGAAGGAGCTGAGCTCGTATTTCTCGTTGGGCGAGTGGATGCGGTCGTCGTCGAGGCCGAACCCGACCAGCAGCGATTCCATGCCGAGATAGGTCTGGAAATCGCCGACAACCGGAATGGAGCCACCGCTGCCCGTCGTAACCGCCGGCTTCGGCCATTCGTCGGACAGCGCATTCTTGGCCTTGGCCAGGAAGGGCGAGTCGTAGGAAAGCTGGATTGCCGGCGAGCCGCCATGCGGATGGAATTCGACGGAACAGTCGGCCGGAATGCGCTCCTTGACGAACTTCTGGAACGCGGCCCGGATTTTTTTCGGGTCCTGCTTGTGGACAAGGCGAAACGAGACCTTCGCCGAGGCTTCGGCCGCGATCACCGTCTTGAAGCCCTTGCCGGTATAGCCGCCGATGATGCCGTTGAACTCGGCCGTCGGCCGCGCCCAGGTCAATTCCAGCACGGAGCGGCCCTTTTCGCCCGACGGGATCGACAGGCCGACCGGTCCCAGGAACGTCTCGGCAGTCTCGCCGAGCGTCTCCCATGATTTCAGGATCTGCGACGGCGTTTCCTCGACGCCATCATAGAAGCCGGGAATGGTGATGTGGCCGTCCTTGTCGTGGACATCGGCCAGCACCCTGGCCAGGACGCGGATCGGGTTGGCGGCGGCACCACCATAGAGGCCCGAATGCAGGTCGCGGTCGGCGGCCTTCACCGTGATCTCCTCACCCACCAGCCCGCGCAATCCGACGCAGATCGACGGCGTGTCGCGATCCCACATGCCGGTATCGCAGACCAGCGCGAAATCGGCCTTGAGTTCGCCGGCATTGGCCTCGAGGAACGGCTTCAGCGAAGGCGAACCGGATTCCTCCTCGCCCTCGAACAGGATGGTGATGCGGCAAGGCAGATTGCCATGCACCTGTTTCCAGGCGCGGCAAGCCTCGACGAAGGTCATCAACTGGCCCTTGTCGTCGGCCGACCCCCGACCGACGATCACCTTGTGGTCCGGCCCGACCTCCTTGACAGCAGGCGCGAACGGATCGCTTTCCCACAATTCGATCGGGTCGACCGGCTGAACGTCATAATGGCCGTAAAACAGCACATGCGGCGAACCGGCCGGGCCGTCATGGTGCGCAACCACCATCGGGTGGCCGGGCGTGTCGCGAACGCTGGCGTCGAAGCCGATCAGCTCGAGTTCGGCCACCAGCCATTCCGCCGCCTTGCGGCAGTCGGCGGCATAGGCTGGATCGGTGGAGATGGACTTGATCCTGAGCAAGCCGAACAGGCGCTCGAGGCTCTGGTCGAGATTCTTGTCGAGACGGTCGAGGACGGGGGAAACTGCGGACATATGTGAAGCCTTTCGATTCAGAACCGGAACCGTAAAGGCATGACGGGAAAACGAAAAGCCCGCGATCATTGGACCACGGGCTGCAAACGTCTCTGCGAGGCAAAAAAAGACCGCCGTGGTGGAGGGGGAACCACGGCGGCCTTCTACTCGAAACGATGCGGCAGCCCGGAGAGGGGGGATAGGCTGCCGCAGGTGTCCGGGATAGGCGGGGGACGGGCCTTGCTCCGGACTCGGCGAAAACTGCCGATGACGTGTATTTGGGTCTCTGAACGTGGCGATTCAAGGGCACGAAAATTACAGTTTTGTAACATGGGCGTGAGCAGGGTGACGGCGATCTGTCAGGGTGTTGCCGGAACCGATAGTCGAGGCTGCCTTTGGCATGGACCAAGCCGCCGCGCCGCGCTATCCCTGCCGGCATGAAAAAAGGCGATCATCTCTTCCTTGTCGACGGCTCCGGCTACATCTTCCGTGCCTATCACGCGCTGCCGCCGCTGACCCGCAAATCCGACGGCCTGCCGGTCGGCGCCGTTTCCGGCTTCTGCAACATGCTGTGGAAGCTGATGCTCGACGCCCGCAATACCGATGTAGGCATCGTGCCGACGCATTTCGCCGTCATTTTCGACTATTCGTCAAAAACCTTCCGCAACGACCTCTACCCCGAATACAAGGCCAACCGCTCGGCACCGCCGGAAGATTTGATCCCGCAATTCGGCCTGATCCGCCAGGCGACCAGGGCGTTCAACCTGCCCTGCGTCGAGATCGAAGGCTACGAGGCTGACGATCTGATCGCCACCTATGCGAGGCTCGCCTGCGAAGCCGGCGGCGATACCACCATCATCTCCTCCGATAAGGATTTGATGCAACTGGTTGGCGATACGGTCGCCATGTACGACCCGATGAAGGACCGCCAGATCGGAATTCCGGAGGTCATCGAGAAATGGGGCGTGCCGCCGGAGAAGATGGTCGACCTGCAGGCACTGACCGGCGATTCGGTCGACAATGTGCCTGGTGTGCCCGGCATCGGGCCGAAGACGGCGGCGCAACTGCTCGAACAGTTCGGTGACCTCGACACGCTGCTGGCCCGGGCCGGCGAGATCAAGCAGGACAAGCGCCGGGAATCGATCATCGCCAACGCCGACAAGGCGCGCATTTCTCGTCAGCTGGTGACGCTGATGAACGACGTACCGGTGACCGAGGGTCTGGAGGATTTCGTCCTGCACGCGCCCGACGGCCCGAAGCTGATCGGTTTCCTCAAGACCATGGAATTCACCTCGCTGACCCGCCGTGTCGCGGAAGCGACCAGCACCGAGGCCGGCGACGTCCAGGCCGTCGCGGTCACCGTCGAACGCGCCGATCATGCCCATGGCCCGGACGTTGGCGCCGGTTTGCCGCCGGTTGCCCGAAACGCGCCTGGCACTGAACCGGACGAAGCCGGCGGGACGGCGGAGACGTCAAAACAAGGCGATACCCCCTCCCTGCTCGCGGCACTAAGGCTGGAGCGCGCGGCCACCGGCAAGATCGACATTTCGGCCTATCACTGCATCCGCGATATCTCGACCCTGAAAGCCTGGGTCGCCGAGGCACGGGAGGCTGGCATCGCCGCCTTCGACGTCAGGGCGACATCCGCCGATCCGATGCAGGCGGAACTGATCGGCATGGCCATCGCCACGGCTCCCGGACGCGCCGCCTACATTCCCTTCGCCCACATGAGCGGCAATGGCGACCTGCTCGGTGGTGGCGCGCTCGAAAACCAGATTCCGCTGCGCGAGGCGCTGGCGGTGCTGAAACCGCTGCTCGAAGACAGATCGGTTCTCAAGATCGCGCAGAACCTGAAATACGATCTTGTCATCATGAGCCGCTACGGCATCGATGTCGCACCGTTCGACGACACCATGCTGATCTCCTACGTGCTCGATGCCGGTACGCCCCATGGTCACGGCATGGATGCGCTTGCCGAAAAGTGGCTCGGTCATACTCCTCTTCAGCTCAAGGACGTGACCGGCTCGGGCAAAAGCTCGGTCGGTTTCGATCAGGTCGACATCGACAAGGCGACGGCTCATGCCGCCGAAGACGCCGATGTGACGCTGCGGCTCTGGCTGGTGCTGAAACCGCGGCTTGCCGCCAAGGGCCTGGTGTCGGTCTATGAGCGGCTGGAGCGGCCGCTGGTGCCGGTGCTGGCGCGCATGGAACAGCGCGGCATCTCGGTCGACAGGCAGATCCTCTCGCGGCTCTCCGGCGAATTGGCGCAGGGCGCCGCTCGCCTCGAAGAGGAAATCTACCAGCTCATCGGCGAACGCATCAACATCGGTTCGCCAAAGCAGCTCGGCGACATCCTGTTCGGGCGCATGGGCCTGCCCGGCGGTTCGAAGACCAAGACCGGCCAGTGGTCGACCTCGGCGCAGCTTCTCGAAGATCTCGCTGCCGAAGGTCACGAACTGCCGCGCAAGATCGTCGACTGGCGCCAGCTGACCAAGCTGAAATCGACCTATACCGATGCGCTGCCCGGCTTCATCCACCCCGACACCAAGCGCGTCCACACCTCCTACGCGTTGGCCGCTACGACGACGGGACGCCTGTCATCCTCCGATCCGAACCTGCAGAACATCCCGGTGCGCACCGCCGAGGGCCGCAAGATCAGGACCGCCTTCATCACCGACAAGAGCCATCGGCTGGTCTCGGCCGACTACAGCCAGATCGAATTGCGGGTGCTCGCCCATGTCGCCGAGATCCCGCAACTGCGGCAGGCTTTCGCCGACGGCGCCGACATCCACGCCATCACCGCGTCGGAGATGTTCAACGTGCCGGTCGAAGGCATGCCCTCGGAGGTTCGCCGCCGCGCCAAGGCGATCAATTTCGGCATCATCTACGGCATTTCGGCCTTCGGTCTCGCCAACCAGCTGTCGATCCCGCGCGAGGAAGCCGGCAACTACATCAAGAAATATTTCGAGCGCTTCCCCGGCATCCGCGATTACATCGAGGAGACCAAGGCCTATGCCCGCGAGCACGGCTTTGTCGAAACGATCTTCGGCCGCCGCATCCATTACCCCGACATAAGATCGTCCAACCCCTCGCTCCGCGCCTTCAACGAACGCGCCTCGATCAATGCCCGCCTGCAAGGCACCGCCGCCGACATCATCCGCCGTGCCATGATCCGCATGGAGGAGGCGCTGGAAAAAGCAGGCCTTTCGGCACGCATGCTGCTGCAGGTGCATGACGAACTGATCTTCGAGACCGTCGAGGCGGAAGTCGAGGCGACGATCCCGGTCGTGCGTCATGTCATGGAAAACGCGGCGATGCCGGCGGTCTCAATGTCGGTGCCGCTGCATGTCGACGCGCGAGCCGCCAACAACTGGGACGAGGCGCATTAGCACCAACGCAAGTTGTGTTGAGATTCAGATCAGGCCGAGCCGAAAATGGTGGATTCCGAGAACCGGAGCGGAGCGTACTTTTCGTACGTGAGCACCGGAAGCGGCAGGAAGCCGCCATTTGCAGGCCGGCATCATCTGAATCTCAACTCACCTCAAGCCGCCTCAGCCAAACACTTGGCACATGTCCCGCGAAACTCGATCACCGCCTTCTTGGCGGCGAAGCCGGTGGAGCGCACCCATTCGTCCAAGCTGTGGCCGACATCGTGGTCTGACATTTCGGTGACCTGCCCGCATGTGTCGCAAATGGCGAAGGCAGTCATCGAATGGCTGTGGTCATGCGGCTCGGCGCAGGCGACGAAGGAATTGATGCTTTCAAGCCGATGCACGAAACCTGACTTCACCAGCGTGTCGAGCGCGCGATAGACCTGGAGCGGTGCGCGAAAACCGCGCTCGCGCAATTGGTCGAGCAAGGTGTAGGCACTGAGCGGTCCGCTGGCGGTCTCGAGTTTCTCGAGCACGCACAGCTGGTTTTTCGTCAGCACATCCCTTGCCGCCATGATCCTGTTTCCAACTCGCCTTGCGTCGCTTGCGCCGCGCACAAACGATCCATGTCCCATCCAGATAGCGACGAACAGGCATTTTTGCTACTGTTTCCAGCATTCTGCCCGCAAGGCCGCCGAGAACATCGATCGGAGCGGGGCAACAGGCAGGTTGCCCGCCGTTTTTCGCTTTGCCGGCTTATCGAGCGGACCTATTTCCTCGGCGGGCCTTTGCGCTCGGCAGAAGCCGCCCACAGATTGATGTCGGATTCGCGCGCGTATGTGTCGATCTCGGCGAGTTCGGCATCGCTGAAGTCGAGCGCCTTGAGCGCGCCGACGCAGTCCTCGACCTGCTCCGGCCGGCTGGCGCCGATCAGTGCCGAGGTCACCCTCCCCTTGCGCAGCACCCAGGCCAGCGCCATCTGCGCCAGCGTCTGTCCGCGCCTGCCGGCGATGGCGTCGAGCGCCTTGATGTTGGCGATGGTCTTGTCGTTGATGAAGGCTGTCTTCAGCGACTTGCCCTGCGACGCACGGCTGCCGTCCGGAATGCCGCCGAGATACTTGTCCGTCAGCATGCCTTGCGCCAGCGGCGAGAACACGATGGAGCCGACGCCGAGCCCTTCGAGCGTGTCGAGCAAGCCGTCTTCCTCCACCCAGCGGTTCAGCATCGAATAGCTCGGCTGGTGGATGACGCAAGGCGTGCCAAGCTGCTTCAAGATATCGGCCGCCTCGCGCGTGCGCTGCGAATTGTAGGACGAGATGCCGGCATAGAGCGCCTTGCCCGAGCGCACGGCATGGTCGAGCGCACCCATCGTTTCTTCCAGCGGCGTGTCGGGATCGAAACGGTGCGAATAGAAGATATCGACATAGTCGAGCCCCATCCGCTTGAGGCTCTGGTCGAGGCTGGCCAGAATGTATTTGCGCCCACCCCATTCGCCGTAGGGCCCGGCCCACATCTGGTAACCGGCCTTGGTCGAGATGATCAGTTCGTCGCGGTAGGCAGCGAAGTCGGTGCGCAGGATCTCACCGAAGGCGGTTTCGGCAGAACCGGGCGGCGGACCGTAATTGTTGGCGAGGTCGAAATGCGTGATGCCGAGGTCGAAGGCCTTGCGCGCGATCGCCTGCTTGGTCTTGTGCGGCGTGTCGTTGCCGAAATTGTGCCACAGGCCCAGCGAGATCGCCGGCAGCTTCAGGCCGGAGCGGCCACAGCGGTTGTAGACCATTTTCTCGTAACGATTTTCGGCGGGCGTGTAGGGCATCGGAAAATCCTCGAATGGAAACGAGCCGGTCGGCTGCATTCGTCACAACGCGGCGAGTTGGCTCTGCCCCCCACCCTTACCCTCTCTCCGTCGAAACGGGGAGAGGGTTGAGGTGTGCTGCCCTATTTCTTCTTCGCCAAAAGCGCCTTGGCTTCCTTGACGCCAAGTGCGGCCGGCCGTTCGCAGGTGGTCTGCATGGCGACGAACTTGCCGGTTTCGCCGGAACGCAGCAGGCTGGTCATCACGTCGACGGCGTGCAGCGCCAGCTCCATCGAACAGCGGTGCGGCCGACCTTCCGCGATCGCCACCGCCATATCGGCAAGGCCTGACGTGCGGTAGTTGGCCATCATGCCTTGCGAATGCATCTCGTTGGGCACGCCGAACGGATGCGGCCAGTTCGGCAGCTTCTTGACCGGCTTGGCCGCGACGGTGAAGCGAACGTCACCACCGAAGAAGTTCGGGTCCGGCACAAACACCGTACCCGCCTCGCCATAAAGCTCCATCGGCGCGTGGCCGTGGGCCCAGACGTCCCAGCTGGTGTTGAGCGTGATAACGGCGCCGTTCTCGAACTCCAGCAGCCCGTGGATGGTTGTCGGCGTGTTGACCGGTATCTTTTCACCCGCGCGCGGCTTTGAACTGATCGTGCGCTCCTTGGCCGGCGTCGTCGCGAAGGCCGCGACCTGCTTCACCGGCCCGATCAGCTGGATCAGATTGGTGATGTAATATGGTCCGATGTCGAGCACCGGCCCCGCGCCTGGCTGGAAGAAGAAATCCGGATTGGGGTGCCAGTGCTCCATGCCGTGGCCCATGACATGGCACGTGCCACTCGTGACCTTGCCAAGCTTGCCGGTGTCGATCAGGTTGCGTACCAGCTGGTGCGCGCCGCCGAGGAAAGTGTCTGGCGCCGAGCCGATGCGCAGACCCTTTTTCTCCGCCCGCTTCTTAAGGTCGAGCCCTTCCTTGACCGACAGCACGAACGGCTTTTCCGAATAGACGTGCTTGCCGGCGTCGAGGATCTGCTTTGACACCTCATAGTGCACCGCCGGGATGGTCAGGTTGACGATGATGTCGATGTCGTCGGCCTTGAGCAGGTCTTCGACGGTGTCGGCGCGCAGCTTGAACTCCTTCGCCCGAGCCTTGGCCGCCTCCATGTTGATGTCGGCGCAGGCACGCATTTCAATGCCGCGGAACAGCGGCGCCAGCGAAAAATACGCCTTCGAGATGTTGCCGCAGCCGATCACGCCGATGCCAAGTTTCTTTGCCATGCTGGTTGCTCCTAATAGGTTTTGGCGGCTGCGATGGAGCGGCGGGCGAAACGCTCGATGTCGTTGGGGTTGTCCTGTTCCATGACGTAGTATTGGGCAGCACTCCTGGCACGCAACACCTTGATCAGGGCGGCCCAGTCGATGGTGCCATGGCCGACATCCGACCAGCCATCCTCATCCAGCCCCTCGCCGGGCTTGGCCATGTCCTTGACGTGGACGGCGCTGATGCGCTTGCCGTGTTTCTCGATCCACGGCAGCGGATCATCGCCGCCGCGCACCACCCAGGCAACGTCCATCTCCCAGCTGACATCGGGCGCGGATGACAGGATGTGGTCCTGCGGCACCGATCCGTCGGCAAGTTTCTTGAACTCGAAATCATGATTGTGCCAGGCAAAGCCGTAGCCGGCCTTTTTCGCGGCATCACCGACCTTGGCCAGGCGTTCGCCGAAACCACGCCAGCCGGCCACGTCGGATGGCCGCTGGTCGGGCATCAGGAAAGGACAGATGAGCAGCGTGATACCGAGTGCGTCGGCGGTTCTGCGCACGCCGTCAAAATCGTTCTCGAGCGCGTCGATCGAGAAATGCCCAGTCGGCATGGCAAGCCCGTTCCTGTCGAGCTCGGCGCGGAATGCCTGGGGATCATCATAGACGCCGCCGAAACCTTCGACCTGGGCGTAGCCGAGCTTGCCGAGCATGGCGAGCACACCGTCCCAGGGTTGGAAATTGCGGGCGCTGTAAAGTTGGAATGACCAATTCATCGTCTCTGTCCGTTTTGCTTGGGGATCGTCGTTGGAAGGTTGGTTCTCGGAAGCTAGATGCGTGCTGTC
>NZ_RZRA01000790.1:0-2742 GCF_003998945.1 Mesorhizobium sp. M7A.F.Ca.CA.003.01.2.1
GAAGACACTGGGCAAGGATCATGGCCTTGCCCATCTGCGCGAGCGCGTGTTTCCGGATGACTATGCGCGCACGCTTGCCGAATGGCGCCACCGGTTCTGGGCGTCATGGGAGAAGATCGTCCCGCTCGGCTTCGACGACCGCTTCAAGAAGCTCTGGGAGTTCTACCTGCACTATTGCGAGGCCGGATTCCGCGCCAGCTACATCGACGTGCGCCAGGTGGTCTACAAGGCGTAAGTCGACACGTTCTTCGATTTCATTGCCGCCGACCAGGCGATATCGAGGATGATCTCGATGTCGCCGCCCGGTCGCCGTCAAAAAGTCCGATCGCAAAGCAGGATGCCGCGCAGGACGGACGAATCGGAAATCACTTGATGCGCAAACGGACGATCTTCTTCGGCATCATCGTTGTCGCCGCGGCGGGCATCTGGCTCAACAACACCTCGCTGTTGTCGAGCCGCCCCGCCGGCAAGCCGGAAGTGCTTGCCCATCGCGGCCTTGCCCAGGACTACGCACGGGAAGGCATGACGGGTGAGACGTGCACGGCCAGTCGCATGTTGCCGCCGCGCCATGCCTACCTCGAAAACACGATCCCCTCGATGGAAGCAGCCTTCGCGCTGGACGCTGACGCGCTCGAACTAGATGTTCACCCGACGACAGACGGCAATTTCGCCGTCTTCCACGACTGGACGCTGGATTGCCGCACGGAAGGCAAGGGAGAAACACGCAACCATTCCATGGCCGAGTTGAAGACCCTCGATGTCGGCTATGGCTATACGGCGGATGGCGGCAAGACCTTTCCGTTTCGCGGCAAGGGTATCGGCATGATGCCGTCGCTGGATGAGGTTCTGGCGCACTTCCCGGCCCGCCGCTTCAACATCAACGTCAAGAGCAACGATCCAGGCGAAGGCGAAAAGCTGGCCGCACGGCTTGCCATGCTATCGCCGAACGAGCGCTTCTATCTCTCGGTCTATGGCGGCGACAAGCCGATTGCCGCAGTCAAGGCAGCACTGCCGGACATGCATACGCTGAGCCGCGCGTCGCTGACGCAATGCATTCTGCGCTATGCCGCGCTTGGCTGGAGCGGCTATGTTCCAGATGCCTGCCGAAAAGGTACCTTGCTCATTCCCGTCAACATCGCGAAATGGATGTGGGGTTGGCCGAACCGGTTTCTCGATCGCATGCAAGGCGTCGACAGCCGCGTCTATCTGCTCGGCCCGTACACCGGCGGCGACTTTTCGCAAGGGCTGGACGATCCCGAACTGATCAAGCAGCTGCCGAACGGTTATTCCGGCGGCATTTCCACCGATGCGCTGGATCTCGTCATGCCTGACATCAAGGAACGTTTCACCCAGCCGGCTCAATCCACGCCATAAGGCCGGGACTCGAGCCGACCCGAACCACCTTCAAAGCAGGATGCGGTATTTCGCGAAACCTGCCTCGCCCTCGCCTGCCGGCTCGATCTTCAGCGATTTCAGCTGCGCAATGAAATCCTTCGCCTTGGCGCCGGTTTCGAACACGGCGCTGGTTCCAGGCAGCGGCGCGAACGACCAGTTGTCGTCCGCGGACGGGTTGATTGTACCCTCGCTGACGATGTAGCGGACGATGACGTCGCGATTGGTGTCCGGCGCTTCATAGATGATCTTCGAGGCATTGATGTCGGGGAAATTGCCGCCGCCACCGGCCCGGTAGTTGTTGGTCGCGACGACGAATTTCTGTTTGGGGTCAATTGGTTTTCCATCGAAACTCAGGTCGACGATGCGATTGGCGCCAGCGTTAGCCAGCCCGCCCTTGGCATCGTATTTCGGCGGCTGCGACAGGTCTATTTTATAGGTGACGCCGTCGATGACGTCGAAATTGTAGGACGGAAAATCGGTGTTGATGAGGGCCTGGTCGGCCTTCCCTGGCTCGATCCGGTTGAAGATCCCGGCCGACATTTCCAGCCATTCCTTGACCTGCCCACCGGTGATTTCGACCGCACGCACGGTGTTGGGATAGAGATAGAGGTCGGCGACGTTCTTGATGGCGATATCGCCGGCGGGCACGTCGGTATAGTAGTCGGCGCCGTTGCGTCCGCCGGCCTTGAACGGAGCGGCCGCCGACAGCAGCGGCACATCCTTCCATTGCGTATTCTTCAGAATATCCCTGAGGTACCAGGTCTGCGCCTGGCTGACGACCTGCACCGACGGATCGTCGGCGACCAGCGCGAAATAGGAATAGAGCGGCGCGGAGGTCTTGCCGACGGGGCGGCGCACATAGGCCAGTGTTGCCTGGTGGTCCTGCTCAAGGGCCGCGATGATGCGCTTGTCGTCCGGGACAGTCGGTTTATTCTTGTTGTCGACGCGTTCGAAGATCGGCCGCGCCTCGGAAGTGGCGGAAACGACCTTCCATTTCGACCCGTCACGCTCCAGCATCAGGTCGATCAGCCCCATATGCGAGCCCCAGAAACCGCCCATGACGGCGGGTTTGCCCTGCAGCGTGCCCTTTTGCGTGTCGACACCATCGAGCGACTGGAAATCCTTCTTGCCGGGGAACACCAGATGCTGGTGCCCGGTGAACACCGCGTCGATGCCGGCGACGCCGGCGACGAAGAACGAGGCGTTCTCCATCATGTCGCCGTGCTTCACGTCGATGCCGGAATGCGACAGCGCAATGACGATGTCGGCGCCCGCCTCCTTCATCTGCGGCACCCAGGCCTTGGCCGCCTCGACGATGTCGCGCGTCTTGACGTTGCCTTCGAGGTT
>NZ_RZRA01000791.1:0-2741 GCF_003998945.1 Mesorhizobium sp. M7A.F.Ca.CA.003.01.2.1
ATTCCCCTACTCCGCCGCAGCCTGCCGCAAATCGGCAATCACCGCGCGCCGGTCATGACGCCGCCAGGCGAGATGGAGTGAAACCGTGCGCTCGAGCCACGGCAGGTCGCGAAACACGATCCGCGGCGGCGCAGCGGCACGCAGGCTGGCTTGCACCGTCGCCAAGCCGAGACCCGCGCTGACAAGGCCGAGCGAGGTCAGCGGGTCCGCCGTCTCATAGGCGATGTCGGGCAAAAAGCCGGCTTTGGCGCAGGCGGCAAGGAACTGGCCGCGATTGGTGTCGTCCGGCTGGCGCACGACGGTGATCCAGGTGCGACCGTCAAGATGGTGAGGCCCGATCTCTGGCACTTCAACGAGTGGGTCATCTTCGGGGATCGCCAGCACCAGCGGCTCATGCCGCAGCGCCATGGCGGCGACATCCGGATCATCATCGGGTGGCGGCGAGTAGACAAAGCCCAGATCCAGCGACCGCTGCCGTAGCCCTTCCAACTGCGCCGCCGAGCGCAGGCTTCTCAGCTGCAGGTGGAAATCCGGCCGGTCGCGACGGAACTGGCGCAGCATCCCGGCGACAAGCCCGGCATGAACGGCCCCTTCGACATAGCCGATGGCGAGCCGGCCGACGGCGCCGCTGGCCAGGTTGCGGCCGAACTCCTCCACACGTCGCGCATTGGACAGCAGCGCGCGGGCCTCGGTGAGGAAGGCGCGGCCCTCGGCGTTGAGATGGACCCGCTGCTTCGACCTCTCAAAGAGGGAAACACCCAACTGCTCCTCGAGCTGGATGATCTGCCGGCTGAGTGGCGATTGGGAAATATGCAGCATTTCGGCTGCGCGCCCGACATTTCCGGTTTCGGCGACCGTGACGAAATAGCGGAGCTGGCGCAGGTCGAACATTTCTCCTCCAAGGCTCAAGTCCCTTTGGGTCTCAACTTTATCCTAATCAGTCTTGGACTGTCTGACCAGCCAAAAGCGATAATCGGCCATCCCAACCAAAGGAGACCGCCATGCAGTTCTTTGCCCTTCTCGCTCGCAACACCGAAAAATTTACCGATGCCGATTTCGCTCCACTTCTGCCCGGCGAAGCCGAACAGCGGCGCACGCTCTACGCCGAAGGGGCGGTACGTCAGGTGTGGAACCGAGGCGACATCCCGGGCAGCGGCATGATGCTCGAGGCTGCTGATGATGCTGAGGTTCGCGGCCACCTCGCCACCTTGCCGTTGGTCAAGGCCGGCATGATGGACATTGCCGCAATCGTGCCCCTCAAGCCCTACCCCGGCTTCGGCCCGAAGCACTGACAGGGCACATCCGGGGGTGACGAAGGCGTCACCCCCGGATTGACACGGGGATCGACAGACTGTGATCGGCTGTCAAGAAACCGTCACACGAAACCGGCTTCGCGCGTGCTAGGAATCAGTATCAGGCAGCCGCCGTGCGGCGCCATCTTCGGAACATGCATCTGGCACCGCCCATGGACATCACTCTCGCCCCGGAAGGCACCGATCTCTCGCCCTACCTGCCCGACGAGCACGGACTGTTCTTCATCTATCACTTCACCGCTGAGGGCGTGCGAACCAGGGACGCCGCCGCCGCGCACTGGACATGGCGCAGCTACCAGCTTTCCGACATGCGGGCCCGTCACGAAATCGGCGCCGATCGGGTTTTGCCGGCACCGGCGCGTGAAGCTTTCCTGTCCGCCAGCCATGGCTGCCACATCGACCTCGAGGACGACTGGCTCTATGGCGATCTGCCGGACCTGCGCCATGACTATTCGGCGGAAGCGGGCGGGCTTGGCCATTTCCGCTTCGCGCTCAATGACACGATGCTGGTCGGCGCCCGCAAGCAACCGCTGCAGTCGGTCGACAACATCCGCAAGGCGATCGAGAATGGATCGCGCAAGTTCCGCTCGCCAGCCGAGTTGATCGAGGCTGTCGTCGGCCAGTCGTTCGATGGCATGGTGGCGGAACTTGCGGCACTCGGCGACAGTCTCGACGGCATCGAAGACCGTATCGTCTGCGACGCATGGCACAATGAACGGCAATCCCTGGTCGACGCGCGCCGGCATCTGGTGGTGATCCACAGGCAGATGGCGACGCTGACCAATCTGTTCCGTCACCTTGATCATTCGCACCGCAACGACCTGCCAGACAGCATCAACGACATGGCCGCGCGCCTTTCACACCGGGCGCAGACGCTGCACTATGACGGCGAGCAATTGCAGGCGCGCGCCCGGCTATTGCAGGACGAGCTTATGGCAAAGCTGACGACGCAGTCGAACCGGCTGCTGTACGTCCTGTCGGTGATGACGGCGGTGCTGTTGCCGATGACCATCATCTCAGGCCTGTTCGGCATGAACGTTGGGGGCCTGCCGCTGGTCGACACGCCAATGGGCTTTTGGGTGGTGACGGCTGTGTCGATGGTGATCGCGGGCGCGACCTATCTCTTTGTCAGGCGGCTCGGACAGATGTAGCACCCGCCGGCAGCTTTCACGCAGTGGCGCGAAGATCCTCGATGATGGTGCCGGCGGCGGCCACTTCCGCTTCGTGATCGGGCTCGCGCCAGGTCTCGGCAAGCCCAGCCGCATGCCATTCGCGCATCGCCGGCAGAGCAAGCAACTGCGCCGGATACGCTGCAGCCGCACCCTCGAAGGAGAGCCCATAAGACTGTGCGCGGAACGCCACCGGGGCAAAGAAAGCATCTACTGCGGTGAAATGAGCGCCCGCCAGAAATGGCCCGCCGAAACGAGC